>JAILBH010000208.1 GCA_024681195.1 Treponema sp. | reverse complement strand
CTGTCAGCGGCAGGGATTATGATACTCTGGAAAAGGAAGATAAACCTGAAGAAGAAGAAGAGTCTCTTTAGTCTTTTTTATTTGCATACATTTACTTTTTATGTTAATCTCAACAGATACAACTAAAAAAGCCACTGGCGGCCTTACCCGGAGCGTCGTGGCGAAAAAATCACAAAACGGCCCACGCCAGAGTCGTAAGGAGATACAAATGGCAAATAACGAAAAAGACACACACGCATGTACCCTGGACAAAATCATCAGCTTGTGTAAGAGACGAGGCTTTGTTTATCAGGCTTCAGAAATCTACGGAGGCCAGGCAGGTGCATGGGACTACGGTCCGCTTGGTGTAGAATTCAAAAGAAATATTCAGAATGAATGGTGGCACTACATGACTCAGCTTCATGATGATGTAGTTGGACTGGACTCTGCAATCTTTCAGCATCACACAACATGGAAAGCTTCTGGCCACGTTGATCACTTCTCTGATCCTATGGTTGACTGTATTGAATGTAATGCACGCCACCGCGCAGATAAATTAATCGAAGACTTTGTTGCTGCAAACCCGGATACAAATCCTGGAAAACCTGTAGACACAATGACACACGATGAAATGAAAGCTTTCATCGATGCAAATATCAACTGTCCTACCTGTGGTTCTAAAAACCGCAAGTATACAGCAGTTCGCGAGTTCAACCTTATGTTTAAAACATATCAGGGACCAATCGCAGATGACAGCCACTTGATTTACCTCCGTCCTGAAACCTGTCAGGGAATCTTTACAGACTTTAAGAACATTGTTCAGTCTAACCGTATGAAGGTGCCTTTTGGTGTTGCTCAGGTTGGTAAATCTTTCCGTAACGAAATCATTTTTAAGAACTTTATTTTCCGTACCTGCGAATTTGAACAGATGGAAATGGAATATTTCTGTAAGCCTGGTACTGAGGATGAAACTTTTGACCGCTGGAGAAAAGACCGCTGGCAGTTCTACTTAAAGTACGGTATCCCGGAAAAGCAGCTCAAGTGGCACCACCATGACAAGCTTGCCCACTACGCTAAGGATGCTTACGATATTACTTACAACTTCCCGATCGGATTTGAAGAAATTGAAGGTGTTCACAGCCGTACAGACTTTGACCTTAGTCAGCATCAGACATACTCAAAGAAGGATATGTCTTATATAGACCAGGAAGACGGAAACAAGAAGTACGTTCCATACGTAATCGAAACTTCTGCCGGTTTAAACCGCAACTTCCTTATGTTCCTTTGTGAAGCTTACGAAGAACAGAACGTTGCAAAGGCAGGTGAACCTGAAGACTACAGAACAGTTCTTCACCTGGATCCACGTCTTGCACCAATCACAGTTGCAGTTTTGCCTTTGATGAAGAAGGATGGACTTGCAGAAAAGGCAAAGGAAATCCAGCACATGCTTAAGGAAGACTTTGTAACTGATTACGATACTTCAGGCACTGTAGGTAAGCGCTACCGCCGCCAGGACGAAGTTGGAACTCCATTCTGCGTAACTGTAGACTACGACACAATCCAGGAAAAGAAGGACGACGGAACTCCAAACGAATTGTTCAACACTGTAACAGTACGTTACCGCGACAGCATGGAACAGGAACGCGTAGCCCTGGACGACCTCGTATTCTTTATCCAGAAGGCTATCAAGAATTACAAGCCTGTGCAGAAGTAGTACGACATGGAGTACGTTCGTTTAGGCAAGACAGACCTATTAATCTCCCGCGTTGCTTTCGGTGCAATGCGACTTGCAGATGCATCAAATGACGAAGAAGCTGCAAAGATTGTACGCACCGCCTATGATAGTGGAATTAATTTTTTTGATGTATCTCATCAGACTCCGGCCAGTGAAAAGCTGCTTGGAGAGGCCCTGTTTGACATTAAGCGCAACGTATTCCTTGCTACAACAACTGCGGCAAAAACCTCTGCCGAAATTAAAACAGACCTGGAAGAAAGTCTTATGACTCTTCATTGCGATACCATAGACTTGTATCAGCTGGAAGTAAACAAGTTCCTGCCGCTTCCTGGTGGGGCAGATAAAATCTACGAAACTCTGCTCGAACTTAAAAAGGCAAAAAAAATCAATCACATTGGAATTGTTACAACAAATCTGGAAACAGCAATAAAAGCTGTTGAATCAGACTGTTACGAAACCCTGCAGTTTCCGTTCAGTATGGTAAGTACAGAAAATACTGTTGAGCTTGTAAAGCTTTGCGAAGAACACGATGTTGGTTTTATTGCAATGCAGCCGCTTGGCGGGGGACTTGTAGACAATATTCCGCTTGCTTTTGGCTTCCTTAGTCAGTACGAAAGTGTTGTTCCAATCTGGGGTGCGCACACTCTTGAACAGATGACACAAATCCTTTTCTTTAATGAACATCCTCCTGTAATAGATGAAAAGTTTCATGAGGATGTTGAAAAAATCAGAAATTTCTTTAATTAAAATATGCAGAAATAAAAGCCTACGAGAACATGCTTATATCTACTTCTTCTGTAGTAGACATATCTGCCTTAGGAGCTTCTCCAGACGCTGCAGCTGCAGCTGGCTGTGGAACAGGCTTTGGATTTTGAGCTTCTGATTCTGCATTTGCCTGAGCTTCGGCCTGAGCTTCTTCAATAGATTTGTATTTTTCTTCTACAAGCTTAAGAATATCTTTTTCCTCGTTCTTAGAAAGAATGCGGACAATAGAAAGACCGTTTTCGCCGGTTTGAGCAACCTTCTGTGAACCGTCAGCTTCTTTTTCTGTAAGATACTGAACAATTGGAGCCTTAGGATTATCAGGATTAGAATCAATAACCTGTGCAATCTTGCGGTCAGAAAGATATACGTAAGAACCAATAGGGAAGAGTGAAACAGTATAAAGCAAACCGCGGATAATGCTGTCGTCGTAAGAACGGTCGCGGTTCTGCAAAAGTTCAACAATTGCTTCAAAGGTAGAACGTTCACCACGGAATGAACGGGGAGAAGAAATTGCTTCATAAGAGCAGGCAACAGAAATAATCTTTGCATTTGTAGATATTTTGTCGCCTGTTTTTTTCTGAGGATAACCCGTTCCGTTTTCCTTTTCATGATGTTCAAGAACACCAAGCTGAATATTAAGCGGGAAGTTCAAATCCTTTGTAATTGTATAACCCAAAACCGGATGCTTAAGAATCTGAGAACGTTCTCCCGGAGTAAGCTTTTTGTCGGTCATATAAATCTGAGGTGGAAGACGCAGGTTTCCAATTTCGTGGATAACGCTGGTTACACCAAGGTCAATCATTTTAGAAAGCGGCATTCTAAGCTGGAGTGCAATTGCAATGGCAATAACTGTAGTTCTCATTGAGTGTGTTATAAGGAAGTTTCTGTCTTTATATTCAACGGCCATAGCTCGAAGAATAAAACGTTTGTTTTCCTTAATGAATACACAAAGTTCCTTAACAGTTTCTGAAAGATCTTCCTGGTCAATTTCTTTATGAGTTGCATAGTGTGTAAAGACACTTTCGATATAGTTCATATATTCTTCATATACTTTTTGAACCATATCCATTCGGCCACGGTCACTGTTATCCAGCTGAATATTCTTGGAGCGTTCAATGGCTTTTTTAAGGGAATCACCTATTTTTGGAGTATTTTCGTTCTTTTCATCATCATCGCCTGAGTTTACGGAAATGCCTATGTCTCCTCCAAGGCTCAGGTTTCCCTCTGTGTAAAATGAGGTAAATTCCCATTCCCTTAAGGCGGCGATTAATTCATTTGTTACCGGTGCGGTCTGTGGCAAAAGTACAAAGGTACTGTCAATCATCAGGTCGCTGGTAAAGGTCAGGTTTTCGTGTAAAGATTCCGCTGTGATAGTATCCATATTTTGCTCCGAGCTATCCTCTTCTATTTTAATTCCCTTTTAATAATTCTGCAATATCTGGACGCTTCCATCTTACTGCAACCGTATATGGTGTGTCACCTGCTACATTTTTGGTATTTGTTGCAATACCATATGACAACAGAAGTTTTACAGTCTCAACATTTGAAGTTTTTGCCGCATAATGTAAAATTGTGTTACCCTGAATATCACTCAAAGAAGCCGCATATTTTACAATGCTTTCTATCATCTTCTTGTTGTTCTTTTCCAAAGCGATTGTTACACCGTTTGTTCCCTTCTTGTCGATGGTCTGGAATGGATTTGCACCTTTTTCAAGAAGTATCTCTGCCATATTAACATCATTTGCTTCAATTGCATAGTTCAAAGGAGTATAACCGTCTGCATTGCGGGTATCGAGAGGGTAGCCGCGGTCAACAAGAGTTTTTAGCAGGGTAGTGCTTCCTTTGTTTTTAACAACTATATGAAGCGGGGAGTTACCATCGCTGTCTGTAATATTGTATGAGTTTCCAAGCACCTCATTAATGATCTTAATGTCTTTTTTGAGAACAATGGAGAATGGAGTGTTACCTTCCTTGTCTCTGGAAAGAGGATTACCACCGGCGTTACGGATAAGAGCAATAATTTCTGTATTACCCATGTAGGCTGCTTCGTGGTAAGCGTTTTGTCCGTTGATCTGCTGGAGGTTTGGATTTGCTCCGTAGCTAAGCAGGAGCTTTACAATCTGGGCATTCTGTGCGCGGATTGTATCCATCAAAATTGTAATGCCATTTGCATCACAGGAGTTTGGATCTGCACCGTTTTCAAGAAGGTATTTTGCAACATCATATTTATTTGCAATAACTGCTTCTGCAAGTGGTGATTTTCCTGCGCTGTTCTGAGCATTTATATTAATTCCAAGTTTAATGAGCTTTTCTGCAGATTTTTGTGCACCCCATCTTACTGCAATATGAAGCGGAGTGCTTCCAAGATTATCACGTTCTTTTACAGAGGCACCACCGTCTACAAGCAGCTGAATAATCTGCGGATTATCGCTCTTTGCAGCATTAAAAAGACAGGTTTCGCCGTTGGCATTCTTGGTTGTAATGTCTGCACCCTTTTCGAGCAGGATTCTTATTGCCTCTGCATATTCCCAGTCAGAAGCGTAGTGCAAAACTGTGTTACCGCTGCCGTCTGTAGAAACAATAGTGCGTGAGGTAATGAGCCAGTTCTGAAGGTTTCCACCGTTTTTAAGGGCAAGTCTGAGTGGAGAATTGTTGTCTTTGTTGGTAGAGAAAATATCTGCACCTTTTTCCAGAAGAAGCTTTCCAACCTGTTCCATATTTTTTACTGCTGCAAGATAAAGTGGAGAGTCACCGTTTTTGTTACGGATATTTACATCTTGTGTAAGGCCGATTATATGCTGAATCTTTGACATTGGCGCATTATTAATAAGCGCAATATGTAATGGAGTATTTCCTTCTGAATCCTGTGTATTACAGTTGCCTTCGTTAAGGGTTGCTTCAAAAACATCGTTGCTCATTTCAAATGCCATACTAAGAGGGGATTTGCCATGAGTATCCTGAGTATGAATGCTTGCTCCGTTTGCTGTAAGATATTTGATTGTCTGAATGTCTTCTGATTGAATTGCAATTGCAAGAGGAGTAACACCTTCCTTGTTACGGGCGTTTATGTCTGCACCGTTTGATGTAAGAGTTTTTATAACCTGTGAACCGGCTCTGAGCATGGTTGCTGTATGCAGAACTGTATCTCCATAGGTATCTGCCTGATTAAGATCTGCACGATAGCGGATAAGCAGTTCATATGTTTCATTTATCCTGTTTTGAGGAATGATGAGCATTATTGGAGTTTTTCCAAGATTATCTTTTGCGTTTATGTTTGCTCCAGAATCCAGAAGCATTTTTGCTATTTCCAGATTTCCATAGCGGATAGCTTCATGAAGAGGTGTAGCTCCCGAGCTGTCCTGAACAGAAGTGCTGGCATTGTTTTCCAGTAAATATGAAGCAATTGCGTTATGTCCCATAATAGAAGCTAAGTGAAGCGGAGTCTGGCCGTCATCAAGACGCAGATTCAGATTGCGGGAAGCAACCGCATCCTGAAAGTATGCAAAATCTGTTTCTACAGGTTCTGCATTTCCCTGAATGAGAATTGCAGCAATTTCTACTGAAGTGGGATTGTTTAAGTCTTCAAATGCAATATCAAGCGGTGTTTTTCCATCATCATCTTTTACAGAAATAGGGATTCCTGTTTTTATACAGGCATTTACACCCCTGATATTCTTTGTAATTACAAAATAATGAACAAGAGTTTTTCCATCATCGTAGCGTATACTGCTGGCGTCTTCATTTACAAAAACATCATAATAGCGTGGATCTTTTTCCAAAGCCATATCCAGCGCTGTCTGTCCCTTTCCGTTACGTGAAAAAAGATTATCGCCAACACCTGCCAAGAGCTTTGCAGCACTGTAAGAATCGCAGTCAATGGCTACATGGAGGGCTGTATCTCCATCTTTATTTTTGATTTCGGAGTCGGCGCCCTTAAAAAGAAAGTATTCAATAGAACTTGAATCGTTAAGCGCTGCACAAAGATGGAGAAGTGTATTTCCATCCGAGTCTATGGCATTTATATCTGTATCAATCTGGAATAATCCGCGAGCCTCGTCTGTTTTTCCAGCCTTTATGAGCTCAAGTGCAGACATAGGTTTTTCTTCTGCAGGTTTAGAAACGCACCCTGCCAGAAAACAAAAGGCCGTTGTAGTAATAATTAATGCAAATGCTTTTCTTTTATCCATATTTCCCCTCTAAAAAGCTGATTACAACACTTCTATATCGTTTATATCGGAGGGATTTAATAGGAATGTTAGGGATTTTTTTATATGAAAAACTCGCAGATTGCTTCGTCTATTAGTTTTGACAGTCTTTACAAAGTCCCCACAAATTCGTCTGAATTTTACTCAGCGAGAACCCCTGTGGGAGAGAAGAAGCATATTCCTTCTGGTCGGGCATATTTTTGTCATCCAGGAAGATATCAAAAATCTTACCGCATTTGATGCATTTAAAATGGTAGTGATTGCGCATTTCTGCATCAAAACGAAGCTTGTCGTCTTCTATTTTAATTGATTGAACAATGTGTTTTTCTTCAAAAAGCTTGAGGGTGTTGTAAACAGTAGTTTTGGATAGGGTAGGATAAATTGGATTGAGAGCGTCATAAACAGTCTCTACGTCCGGGTGCACAGGATGCTCGCACAAAAAGGCATAAATAGCCGTGCGCTGTATAGAAGGCCGTATCCCTGCTTCCTGGAGTGTATTGTGATACTGTTTATTCATATCCTAATCCTTATTCGGGTAAAATTTTGTAATCATTATAATAATGGAATTGGTGTAAATTGTCAAATAAAATGCAATCTACATTAAAAAACAGGCTTCCGGTCGAGTCCGGATTGCAAAACCGCGGGCTCGCCCGCTACACGCTGAAGTGCCTTGTAATTATATACTTGGCCGCTATGCGGCCGCACTTCAGAGTGTTTTTGAATCCGGACTCCCCCTCGTGCCTGTTTTATATATGATTTCATATTTTTATTTGCCTTTTACTTTTTCTTTTATTATATTTAAACATATGGCACAAATTTTTGATGATGATAACGCGGGATCAATAATCCCTACAGAAAATATGCTTCCGGACAAGCTTCTGCTCATTCCGCTGCAGTCTCGTCCTATTTTTCCTGGCATTTTTACTCCTCTTATGATTAATGCGCCCGAAGACGTTAAGGTTGTAGAGAAGGCTTACGAAGAAGGCGGGTTTATTGGCATTGTCATGCTCAAAAATGATTCCGAAACTCCTTCTGCCAGTGATATGTATAAGGTTGGAACTGTTGCTCGCATTCTTAAGAAGGTAAACTTGCCGGATGGCGGAATAAATATTTTTGTTTCTACAGTAAAGCGATTCAAAATCCGTAAGATTCTTCACAGTTCGGCACCGGTTGCTGTTGCAGTTGAATATCTTGAAGAAGAAGAAGCCGACACTTTTGAAGTAAAAGCCCTTACACGTGCGCTCCTTAGCGAAATGAAGGAAGTCAGCGAAAACAATCCTTTGTTCTCAGAAGAAATGCGCCTTAATATGGTAAATATTGATAACCCCGGTAAGATTGCAGACTTTATTGCTTCTATATTAAATGTAGATAAAGTTGAACAGCAGAAGATTCTTGAAACCCTTAATGTTCGCGCCCGCATGGAGCAGGTTTTGATTTTCATTAAAAAGGAACAGGAGCTGCTGCGGGTTCAAAAAAAAATCCAGCGTGAGCTTAACGACAGGGTAGAAAAAAATCAGCGTGAATATTTTTTGCGCGAAGAAATGAAGTCTATTCAGGAAGAACTTGGCGAAACCTTGGGTGGGGACGCAACAGACTACCAGAAATTCAAAAAGGCTATAGAAGAACTTAAGCTCACCGGCGAAGTAAAAGAAACTGCAAGCAATGAGCTTGAAAAGCTCCGCATGATGGAGCCAGGTTCTTCGGAATACATGGTTACACGCAATTATCTGGATCTTATCTGTAAGCTTCCGTGGAATACCGAGGGCAGTTCAAAAATGGACGACTTTGATATTAACCAGGCACAGAAAATTCTTGAGCGCGACCACTTTGGCCTTGATGATGTTAAAAAGCGAATTATAGAATATCTTGCCGTGCGCAAAATGAAAAACGACAGCAAGGGTTCAATTCTTCTGCTGGTTGGACCTCCGGGTGTTGGAAAGACCAGCGTAGGCCGCTCAATTGCCAGTGCAATGAAAAAGCCGTTCTTCCGTTTTAGTGTCGGCGGTATGCGTGACGAAGCCGAAATTAAAGGACACCGCAGAACCTACATTGGCGCTATGCCGGGCAAAATTATTCAGGGACTCAAAATTACAAAGAACGCAAGTCCTGTCTTTATGATTGACGAAGTAGACAAGATGGGCTCAAGCCACAACGGAGACCCTGCCAGCGCTCTGCTCGAAGTACTGGATCCGGAACAGAATAACACCTTCCGCGACGACTATCTGGACCTGCCGTTTGATGTTTCAAATGTGTTCTTTATTCTTACTGCAAACACATTGGACTCTATTCCGTCTCCGCTGCTTGACCGTGCCGAAATTATTCAGCTTAGCGGTTACATTGACCAGGAAAAATTTGAAATTGCAAAGAAGTATCTTATTCCAAAGAGCCTCGAAAAGAATGGCCTTAAAAAAGGCCAGGTAAAATATACAAAAGGCGCCCTTGACCGCATAGCAAAAGAGTATGCCCGCGAAGCCGGTGTAAGACACTACGAAAAGTGCCTCGACAAGATTCATCGTAAGCTGGTAACAGAGATAGTACAGAATAACTCGCAGCCCTTCGACAAGCTCAGGGACCGCGAGAAAGAAACCATGTGGTCCCTGAGCTTGTCGAAGGGCCCTATAACAATTGACTCTTCTGATTTAGACAAATACCTTGGCAAACCGGACTTTGACGAAAGCCAGATAAAGGTTGCTTCGGTACCGGGAACCGCAATTGGTCTTGCCTGGACAAGTATGGGTGGAGATACACTCCTGCTCGAAGCCGTAAGCTTTGCCGGAAAAGGCAGCTTAGTCCTCACCGGCCAGATGGGCGACGTTATGAAGGAATCTAGCCAGATTGCCTTTAACTGGGCACGCCGTTATGCAGTAGAAAAGGGAATTAAGGGTGCTGAGTGGTTTGAAAACAATATAGTCCACCTGCATATCCCCGAAGGCGCAACTCCAAAAGACGGTCCTAGTGCAGGAATTACAATGGCAACAACCTTTGTCTCACTGTTCCGCGGCAAAAAGATTAAGCCTCATCTTGCAATGACTGGTGAGCTCAGTCTTACAGGCCAGGTGCTCCCGATCGGGGGCTTACGCGAAAAGACAGTTGCTGCCAAACGAAACAAGATTAAGACAATCATAATTCCAAAAGCCAACGAGCGCGACCTGGAAGAAATTCCGGACTACGTAAAGGCGGGACTTACCTTTGTTCCTGTTACAAATGTGCTTGAGGTTATAGAAAAAGCCTTTTAGTCCTTAAAGGTTACGTATGAGCCGTCTACCTTTTTACTTTCGTAAACGCCTTCGTCTACGAGCTTGTATTTTTCTGCAAATTTAACCGGGGTGCCCGGCTTTATGATTGTAGCACCAATACTTGCAGTTACAATTTTCTTAGTTGTAACTTCTCATGCTCGCGGAAAGCTGTCCTAAGACAGTTTGCAACATTTATAATTACCTGGTCTCCAATTCCATGTCCCAGTGTATCATTGATTGACTTAAAGTGGTCAACATCAAGAAGAATAAGAAAACCGCCGTCTCCGTTTTTAAGGTGTTCAGTTACTTTTTTCTCGCTGCTTACACGGTTTAAAAGAGTTGTCATCTGGTCGGTTTCGGAAAGGGCAATGGCTTTTTCCATAAATGCCCTGTCTTCAGAATAAACACGCTGTTCAATATACTCAGTAAAGAAGCTTTCGTAAGTAGAATCAAGAGAATCGTTATTTTTAAAGGAATCTGGAATATAGCCCGAAAGCTTGATTGGTTTTATTGTTCGGGTTGTTATCCTTATGCTTATAATATTTGCATAATCGCGGCTCAGAGCATTTACAATATTAAACTGTTCAAAAAGGTCCAGCTCGTTTTTCTTGTTTTCATCTATATCAATAAAGAGCCCGACAAAGATGAGAGGAGCATCTCTTGAACTC
>JAILBH010000205.1 GCA_024681195.1 Treponema sp. | reverse complement strand
ATGTCTTCTACAATGTAGCCGTCTTCTGCCGACCACGAAACATATACACGATCCTTCCACTGAATAACAGGACCGTCGTCCATATAGTCTGTATGCTGCTTGAATACCTTGATGATTTTGCCGGTATCGAGCTTTACATAGAACTTTGACTGGAAGCCCGAATAAATAGGCTCTTCTACAACACCACAGAAAACGTTTACATCTGTACGTCCACCAGTTTCAGGTGGCTCAAGTGTAATGCGGATTTTTTCAGGACGGATTGTAAAGGCAACCTTCTGTCCCTTGTCTGTATTTTCATAGTCTGTAACCTGCATGTAGCGGTCAAGGGCTGCTGTTGCTTCTGTGTCAGAGGCGAGCGGTGCCTGCTTACCAAGTTCCGGAATGCTAAGGGTTGCCATAAAGTCATCGTTACCGTTTGCATCCTTGTGTGGTACACAGTCTACAACTTCGGCATCAAAAAGATTTGTTTCGCCAATAAACTGTGCAACAAACTGAGTTGCAGGGCTTTCGTAAATTTCATATGGAGTTCCAATCTGAAGAACGTGACCTGCATTCATAACTGCAATACGGTCAGAAACAGAAAGGGCTTCGCTCTGGTCGTGTGTTACATAAATAAAGGTAATACCAATCTGGTCGTGCAGACGGTCAAGGTCAATCAAAAGGTTTGCACGGAGCTTTGCGTCCAGGGCAGACAGAGGTTCATCAAGGAGCAATACCTTTGGCTCGTTAATGAGCGCACGTGCAATAGCAACACGCTGCTTTTGTCCACCAGAAAGCTGATTTGGTTTTTTGTCGATATGCTGGTCCAGCTGAACAAGATGAACATATTCGCGAACCTTTTTATCGATTTCTTCTTTTGGTAGTTTTTTGAGACGCAATGAGAATGCAACATTTTCGTAAACAGTCATGTGAGGAAAAAGTGCATAAGTCTGAAAAACTGTGTTTGACTCGCGCTTGTCCGGATTCAACGGAATAACGTTCTTATCATCAAAAAGAACAATTCCATCATCTGGGAATTCAAAGCCTGCAATAATACGGAGAAGAGTAGTTTTTCCGCAACCGGAAGGACCTAGGAGAGAAAAGAATTCTCCTGGTTGAATAGTAAAGTTGATGTCATCCAAGGCAACAAAATCGCCAAATTTTTTGGATACATGATCAATGGTAACCTGACTTCCTTTCATTCAAGTAACCTCAATCTAAAAAAATGATAAGCCGTACATACGCACGACAAAAAGCACTTTCTTACAAAAACTTAGCTATGTCGCTGGGTCGTTTAGTAATATTTCTTTCTAAGACATAAAATGCAACATATCTGCGTTAATGTCAATGATTTTTTGAAAATTTTTCTATATAAAAATGAAAGTTTTTGTGGTAATATATAATAGAAAATATTGCAAAAAAAACATTATCAGGAGATAAAAATGTTCACAATTATACTTGGCATTTTGTTTTTAGCTTTTACAGTTTTTGCATGTCTTCCAATGGGACCACTTGCCTGGGGCGACGATGTAATTTCTTTCTTAAAAGGCTGCGCCCCGGTTCTTTCTGCCTTTTTTGGCTTTATCTGCTTTTTTATTGGTGCTGCAGATATAAAAGATAAAAAAGAAGCCAAAAAGGAAGAAGAAGAGGAACTAAAGGAATAATTCCCTTACAACTCGTAGGTCTTCATCAAGCCCTTGCCCTTAACATCACATTCAATCATCTGACATTTAAGGTGGCGGCCTGGACTTTCAACGAGGTCTTTTACGGACTGTGTAATGCGGATGTGGCCAGGTGTGCAGGCACTTTCCATGCGGCTGGCTACGTTTACAGTGTCGCCCCAGATATCATAAATAAATTTATTTTCACCAATTACACCTGCAATTAAAGGTCCTGAGTTCAAACCAATTCTTATATTAAATTTAATTTTTGCAGTTTTATTGTATTCAGCCAGATCCTTATACATACCAAGAGCAAACTTGAGCATTGTTTCTGCATGCTTTTCGTTAGGAGTTGGAACACCACAGGCAGCCATGTAAGCGTCCCCTATAGTCTTGATTTTTTCTACACCCATGTGGGCGGCGCGTTTATCAAAACGGGAAGTAAGTGCATTTAAAGAACTTACAATGTTTTCTGCCGATTCATTGCTTGTAGTTTTTGTAAAACCAACTATATCAGAAAAAAGTACAGTAACATTTTGATAGGTGTCGGCAATTGTTTTTTCTCCACCAAGACCCTTCATGCGTTCGGCAATTGAAGCCGGCAAAATACTTCGGAGCAGACGGTCAGAATCATCCTTTGCCATCTGAAGCTCTACAGTTGCCATCTGAATCTGAGTTTCGAGCATGAGCTGCCGCTTTTTGTTGGTTCGGATTACTGTGTAGAAGGTGAGGGCCGTAATTCCCAGGAAAAGAACAACAATTGCAATCCAGAATCCAAGCCGCTGATAAATAAATGGCTTTTGAATAAAGCTTACCGAGGCCGGGAATTCAGAAGTAAACTCATCGGCATTAGTTATGTTTACAAAGAATGTGTAATTACCAGGCTTAAGGTTTGTGTATGAAACCGTTCTGTTTGTTGTATATGAAGAATAACCTGTATCAAAGCCCTGCATCATGTGGCTAAAGCGGTTTTGTTCGCTTGCAATAAAACTTAATCCTGTATATTTAATGTCTACATGTTTGGTTCCAGGTGGAATTATGATTGTTTTAGAAAAGTCTGTGTATTCTGTTTCATCAACCTTAACTGTCTGAATCTGTACCAGAGGAAGTACGTTTTTATTTCTGATTTTGAGTGGATCATAAAGTGCAAAGCCGTCGGTCATTGTAAACCAGATTCTTCCATGTGAATCAATCATACTGAGTGCTGTTGAGTTTGCACCAGTGGATTTAAGACCGTCGTTTTGTGAATAGAATTTACAATTCAAATAATTGCGTTCTTCCTTTTCCATATCATAAAAATCTTTATAGGAAGCAGAAAAAATACCGCGGTTACTTACCATCCATACAGTACCGTTTGTATCAGGAATCATCTGAAAAATTGAATCCGAAGGAAGACCGTTTTCTGAAGTAAAATTGAATATATCTGTATCACCAAAATTATTGGTAATGTCTGTTCTTAAAAGGCTTATTCCGGTTCCGGTACAAATCCAGAAGGCTCCGTCTTTATCATTTGTAATTTTAAAAATTACGTTTCCGGCCAGTCCTTCGTTTACTGAAAACTTTTTAATGAGCAGATAGTTTTTAAGGATATAGATTCCTCCACCGTCTGTTCCAACCCAGATCTGATTGCTGTCATCTTCAAAAAGACACATTATGTATTCATTGCTAAAACCATCCTGAGCAGTAAAGTTTTTGATTGAACCATCCGGTTTGATAACCGAAAGACCTGTTGTAGTACCACAGTAAAGGTCTCCATTTTTAGCTTCAAGAGAAACTCTGGTTTTATTGCCCGCAAGTCCGTCATCTGTTGTCCATGAAAGAATTCCGTTTTTGGTAATACGTACCTGGGATGGGGCAGTGTAACAGTTTACAAGCAGATCTCCATTATTTGCCAGAGCAATATGACGGATTCTGGTGTTTTTACAGAATTTTGTTGCTTCGTTTTCTTCCAGTTCAGTGCTGTTTTTATAGAACAAAAGCCCTTCATCAGTTCCTACCCAGACATTACCTTCCTTGTCTTCGCAGATAGCATTAACACCTGTGTTAAGATTTGTCATGCGGAATTTTCCCGGGTTTATTTTTCCGATTCCTTCTGAGTCTGTTGTAACCCAAAGATTTCCTTCACGGTCTTCGAACAGCTGGTTTATTGTACTGTTCATGATCGATTTAGTGCCTTCGTAGGTTGTGTATTTTCCATTGTTACAGATTACAATACCTTTCTGGGTTCCAAACCAGATTGTGCCGTATTTATCAAAGTAGATATCATAAACAGGAGTGTTATCAAGGAATGTTCCGGATTTTACTTTTGTGATTACGCCGTTTGAAAATGTAACGAGACCTTTTTCGCTAAGACCAATCCAAAAGGTTCCGTTTGGATCCTGAGTAATGCATGAAATTGTATAATCTCCAAGAGAATCCAGCTGTGTAAAACGTTCAAGATTATTGTCCGAAAGACAGTAAAGTCCTTTGTTTGAAGAAGTTGACATCCAGATTCTGTCTGCAGTGTCTCTATAGAATTGAGAAACCAGTACAAAATCTGTGTTTTCAAAGCCTGTTACAGTTGGCGAAACAAATTTTCCTTCCGGAGTGATATAAACAACTCCACTTGCAGTTCCAATCCAGATATTATGATTTTTATCTTCGGCAAAAGCTCGGACAGAGTTGTTTGGAAGGCCGTTTTCTGTGTTGTAAAGCTGAGTAGAGTTTTTGCCTATTTTTTGTACACCTTCGTCATTAGATCCAACCCAGATGTTTTTCTGTGAATCCTGAAAGATTGAGCGGGCAGAAATAAAAGAATATTCTTTGTTTGAATACTTATTGATACTCTCGAATTCATAGCCGTCAAAGCGAACCAGTGCTTCGTAGCTTCCAAAATACATATAGCCGTCATCAGATTGAAGAATATCAGAAACAGAATTTCCAGGGAGTCCGTCGGTACTGGTCCAGGTACGGGTTACATAATTATCCAGCTCCGAAAATTGTGCGTATGCGTTTACCGTAAGAAAAAAGAATGATAAAATAAGTGTTACTATATAAAATCGTCTTTTCATAAAGATAGTATATAACAGTGAAAAGGTTTTTACAAGAAAATCATAGGGGTTTTCTCTTATGCGGCTAATCTGTGGTCCAATGGCAACAATTTCTCATCCTGCTTTCCGAACTTTGATAGAAAAGTTTGGTGGCTGCGATGAATATTTTACCGAGATGATAAATGCCGGGACTTTGCTTACGGGCGGACAGTTTGAAAAATATTATATTGATCCCGCGCCTGTGCCTTCAAAGGTTGTATGGCAGCTTACGGGGCATGATGCAGACCATATGAAGGAGGCCGCTGTAAGGCTATCTCAGCTTCCCGGAATTGGAATTGACATAAACATGGGTTGTTCGGCTCCGGATATTTACCGCTATGGGGCTGGAATTGCCTGGATG
>JAILBH010000190.1 GCA_024681195.1 Treponema sp. | reverse complement strand
CCAAAAAACTTTGCACAGGAAATTGCAGAAAATGCCCTCAAAAAAGTAGGTCTTTTAGACAGAAAAGATTTTTACCCTTCACAGCTCAGCGGTGGCCAGCAGCAGAGAGTTGGTATTGCCAGAGCCATTGCTCCTAACCCGGATGTTGTTTTGTTTGATGAACCGACCAGCGCCCTTGACCCCGAGCTTGTGGGCGAAGTTTTAGCCGTAATCAAAGAACTTGCAAAAGAAGGAACAACCATGATTGTAGTAACTCACGAAATGAGCTTTGCTGAAGAGGTTGCATCACAAGTTGTATTTATGGACGGCGGTGTAATTGTAGAACAGGGCACAAGTAAAGAAATTTTTAATCACCCTAAGGAAGAAAGAACCCGTCAGTTCCTCCAGAGAATTCTTAAGCAGGTTGAATATGTAATTTAAGCCTGCACAAAGGAGTTTGCCATGAGTATTGCAATTGAAACAAAATGCCTTCATATAGAAAAAGATGATTCTGCGGACGGTCCCTGTCACTACGGTGCAGTAAGTTTTCCGATTTATCAGACTGCCACTTATGCACATCCTGCAGTGGGACAGAGCACAGGCTTTGATTATTCTCGTCTGCAAAATCCTACCCGTGAGCAGCTGGAAAAGGTTGTATGCAGTCTGGAAGGAGGCCTTGACGCCCTTGCCCTTTCAAGCGGAATGGCAGCAATTTCTCTTGTGATGGAGCTTTTTAATCCGGGAGACAATATAATTGCCGAAAGCGACTTATACGGCGGCACAATCCGACTCTTTGATAATGTTTCAAAAAAGAACGGAGTAAGCTTTACAAGAACAGAAATTTCTGCACTCGAGCCCTCCCAGCTGGAAAAGCTTATAACAAGCAAAACCCGTGCCCTTTATATTGAAACTCCAACTAACCCTATGATGAACATTACGGATATCCGCTCTCTTGCACAGCTGGCAAAAAAACACGGCATCCTTTTGATTGTAGACAACACCTTTATGTCACCCTATTTTCAAAATCCCCTTTTGCTTGGTGCAGACATTGTAATTCATTCAGGAACAAAATATCTTAGCGGCCACAACGACACACTTGCAGGCTTTGTTGTAACTAACAGCCCGCAGATAACCGAAAAGCTTCGTTTCCTCATAAAAACCACAGGAGCAGGGCTTTCTCCTTTTGACAGCTGGCTCACTCTGCGCGGCATAAAAACCCTTGCAATAAGAATAGAGCGAGCCCAGGCAAATGCATTAAAAATTGTTGAATGGCTTAAAAAACAAAAGCATGTAACAAAGGTAATTTACCCGGGCCTCAAGGAACACGCCGGCTATGAGATTCAGAAAAAACAGGCCCGCGGCTTTGGAAGCATGATTACTTTTAAAACCGATTCAAAAGAAAGAACCCTGCGCATTTTGAACCGGGTAAAGCTTATTCAGTATGCCGAAAGTCTTGGCGGTGTAGAAAGCCTTATTACTTACCCGGTAACTCAGACTCATGCAGATGTTCCCCAGGAAATAAGGGAAAAAAACGGAATAACAGAAGAGACTCTGCGCCTTTCGGTTGGAATAGAAAATGCAGAGGATTTGATAAAAGATTTACAGCAGGCACTGGAGGACTAAAATGAAATACAGTTTTGATAAAATTACCGACAGAAAAAACACCTTTGCAATTAAGTATGACCTTGCCCAGGCACGCAATAAACCAGCCGATGCAATTCCTCTTTGGGTTGCCGACATGGATTTTCCGACTGCACCCTGCATTTTAAAGGCCCTTAAAAAAACTGCGGCTCACGGAATCTTTGGCTACAGCCGCCCCGACAAGCGTTATTACGATGCTGTAAAAAAATGGTTCAGGGACCGTCACAATTTCCTTTTTGAAGACTGGCAGATAGTAAATACACCCGGAGTTATTTTTGCAGTAGCCGCCGCAATCAGAGCTTTTACAAAAGAAGGGGACGGAGTTCTTATTCAAAAACCGGTCTACTACCCTTTTGAAAATGCAATTAAATCAAACGGACGCCACGTAGTAAACAGCCCGCTTGTATTCAGCGGCGGCCAGTACCAGATTGATTTTGACGACTTTGAAAAAAAGATAATCAGCGAAAAGGTAAAGCTTTTTATTTTGTGCTCGCCTCATAATCCCGGTGGAAGAGTCTGGAAAAAAGAAGAGCTTGAACACTTAAGTCAAATCTGTCTGCGCCACAAGGTTTTTGTTGTTTCCGACGAGATTCATTCAGACATAACTTTTGGAAACAATGCCCACACAGTATATGCAAACCTCTCGGAAGAAGCAGCTGCCAATTCAATTATCTGTACTTCGCCAAGCAAAACCTTTAATCTTGCGGGACTGCAGTTTTCAAACATCATTGTTAAGAATAAAGAAAACCTTATCCTGCTCCGCCGTCAGATTGAAGTTACCGGCTACGACGAACCAAACCTGATGGGAATTACCGCCGCCACCACAGCCTACAGTCATGGGGCAGAATGGTTTAACCAGGCAAAAGAATATATCCGAAAAAACATTTTGTTCATAGAAGAATATTTTGCTTCAAACTGCCCCAAAATCAAGGTAGTAAAAAGTCAGGGAACCTATCTTGTCTGGCTTGATTTTAAAGCCTATACAAATCTTAGCGGCAAAGAAATATCTGACCTTATTTTGAACAAGGCTAAAGTCTGGCTTGATGACGGCACAATGTTTGGCCCCGAAGGTGACAAGTTTGAAAGAATCAACGCCGCCACACCAAGACGAATCTTGCAAAAAGCCTTAGAAAATATTGTTGGGGTATTTGGTAATTTATAATTATTTGATTTGTAAAGTCTCGTTCATGCTTCCGCTTCTGTAGCCCTGCAAATCCATGGAAACATAATTAAAACCAAGAGCCTTAAACTCAGTCACAATCTTTTCGCGGTGCTCAAGCAGTTTAGTAAAATCCTCAGGTGCTACTTCAATTCGGGCAATTATTCCGCTTGTCTCACCTGTTCCAAAGCTGTGAATCCTTACACGCTCCTGAACAAAACCAAGATCCAAAAGCAGCTGTTCTGCCTTTTCCAGCATTCCAAGCTTTTCTTCTGTAATTATTTCTCCGTAAACAAAACGGCTTGCAAGACAGGCAAAGCTCGGCTTTTTCCAGGTGGCAAGTCCAAGCTCCTTAGAAATTGCCCTTATTTCGCTTTTCCATAAACCGCAGTCACGAAGCGGACTTTTTACACCAAGCTCTGCAATTGCCTTAAGGCCCGGGCGGTAGTCTCCGTTATCATCAAGATTACTGCCTTCGCAAACATATTCAAGACCACTCTCGCGGGCCACTGCAATTATTTCTTCAAAAATTGACTTCTTGCAGATATAACATCTGTCCTTTGGATTTTCCTTAAAGCCCTGAATCTTCATTTCATCTGAATCTATAAAAATATGTTCAATGCCCTGTCTCTTACAAAAATCGGCAGCTTCTGTTTTTTCTCTTGCCGGAAAAAGATGAGAGCGTACAGTTACCGCAACAGCCTTGTCTCCAAGAACATCATGAGC
>JAILBH010000186.1 GCA_024681195.1 Treponema sp. | reverse complement strand
GGCTATTGCATGGTTGTTCCCCCGGAGGCAGAAATTGTTGCCAAAACTTTTTATGAACGCGGGCTGAATGCCTTTGTTCTTACTTATACAACAGATATTACGATGTCTGTACCGCTTAAAAAGCAGCCGCTTAATGATATTGCCCGTGCTGTTCGCTTTATTCGGACACACGCTTCAGACTATTCTCTCACAAATAAACTCATAATCAACGGTGGTTCTGCCGGTGGCCATGTCTGCGCTTCTCTAGCCGTTCACTTTGATGATGTTCCGGACCTCAATCCTAAATATAAAGATATTTCTGCAAGGCCAGACGGAGTAATTCTTAATTATCCAGTAATTACAACCGGAGAGTTTACACATATTTATTCTGTATGGGCACTGCTTGGGCAAAATGCTCCTGCAGAAGAAATGGAATATTTTTCTCTGGAAAAAAATGTCAAACCGGACACTCCGCCATGCTTTATCTGGCAGACTGCAACAGACGACCTCGTTCCTGTAGAAAACAGTTATCTTTTTGCCGCAGCTCTCAAAGAAAAAGGAGTTCCTTTTGCGCATTACGTTTTTCCTTCAGGCTTTCACGGCCTTAGCGTTGCTACCGAAGATTTTTTTAAAGGCAACTTTGGCGAACCATATACAATGGAACAGGTAGACCGTGCTGTAAAGGCTGTAAAAGAAGGTAAGGGCGTAAATGTAAGTGACCAGCGTCGTAAAGAACTGGAAGCCCAGTTTGCAGATGATGCACCAAAGCCTCCAACACCACCAGAGACTCCAGCCCAGATGGCAGAAAAGTTTCGTGATGTGGCTATGTGGCCGGATTTGGCTGCTGTGTGGATTGCTTCGCTTCGCTCGTAATGACGAAGCAATCTACTTCCTTCTAACTTCAAAGCCTTGAGTGTTTTTTCGGGCTTTTTCTGTTGTCTCGTTCTGGTATTTGTAGTGCTTGTAAAGCATTTCCTGGGCACGAAGCTTTACAGCTCTTTTGGACTGAGCCACAGCTTCCCAGCTGCCGTTTGGCAATAAAACTTCTGCATTTGTGTTATCTTCAAAGTACATGTCGAGCCAGGATTTTACCTGACGGAAGGCTGTCTTATCCAAAATAGGGAACATAAGTTCAATACGTCGGTCAAGGTTACGGCTCATCCAGTCGGCGCTGGAACAATAAAGCTCCGGTGTTCCGGCATTCTGGAAATAGAAAATTCTGGCGTGCTCAAGGTAGCGGTCTACAATAGATACAACGCTTATGTTTTCGCTAAGCCCTTTTACTCCGGGAACCAGCATACAGATTCCGCGGATATTAAGCATAATCTTTACGCCTGCCTGGCTCGCGCGGTACAAGGCTGCAATAACTTCTTCATGGGTCAAGCTGTTCATCTTTGCAATAATAAGTCCCGGCTGTTCCGGAGTGCTTCGTTCAATTTCACGCTGGATCATGGAAAGAAGTCTGTCCTTCAAGGTTACCGGCGCCATTCCCAGATGCTTCATGTTCTGCAGGGTAGAGTAGCCTGTTACAAGATTAAAGAAAAGCGAAACATCATTTGCAATTTCGGGATTGGCTGTAAACAAAGAAATATCTGAATATAATTTTGCAGTCTTTGTATTATAGTTTCCGGTTGCCAGGTGAACGTAGCGGCGGATGGTATCAGATTCGCGGCGCATGATCATAAGAACCTTTGCATGAACCTTAAGATTTACAAGTCCATAAATTACAGTAACCCCGGCCTTTTCCAGCTCGTTGGCCCAGGCAATGTTGCGCTCTTCATCAAAACGGGCTTTGAGCTCTACAAGAACAATAACCTGCTTTCCACGCTGAGCCGCACGTTCCAAGGCATCAATAATCGGGGAGTCGCGGCCGGTTCTGTAAAGAGTCATCTTAATTGTAAGCACGTTATCATCATCCGCAGCATCGGAAATAAACTTAACAACCGGATCATAAGATTCATACGGAACATGAAGAATCTTATCGCGAAGCTTGAGCGTATCCCAGTAAGGTTCATCTTCAGGCAAATCAACAGGATAAAAATGCTCCCATTCTTCAAAACTCATTTTTCCGGTTTCGTCGGCTTCTCTAAGTTCAAGAAGTTCGCTTGGATCAATCATGCCGTCCATTTTATAAACATCATCTTCAGAAAGTTCAAGATTTTTCATAAGGAAGCTTCTGATTGTTTGAGAAGTTCCATTATAGGCCAGTTGAACAGGGAAAGAAGATTTTCTTTGAATAAGAACGTCTTCCATTGCGTGAATAAAATTGGTACCGGAATCTTCATCTACAGCAAAGTCTGCGTCTCGTGCAACCTTAAAAACAAGAGTTTCTTCTACTTCAAAACCCGGGAAAAGCTGGGTTCCACAAAGACTAATAACATCTTCGAGGGTTGCAAACTGACGTTCCTTTTTGTCTGAAGGCAGCCAATACAACTTTGAAATGCCCGATGGCAGTTCTACAAATGCAATTCGCGGTTGATTATCATCGCCTTTAAAAAGTGTTGAAGTAGTTTTAATTCCTGCAATAGGCTTAAGCAGAAAGCCGGCATATACTTCAAGATTTTTTATATGAGGAAAAGCTTCTGTATCTGTTCTTAGTGGAGTGAGCAGCGGAAAAATTTCTGAACGGAAAAGCTTTTGAACAAATTCTGTCTGCTGAGGAGTATAATTTGCAGACGGAACATAAACAAGTCCGTTTTTTGCAAGCTCAGGAATAATGTCATTTATAAGGCAATCCTGCTGCTGACGGAAAATCTGATGTGCCCGTGCGCTTATGCTCGAAAGCACCATCTTTGGTGTAAGGCCCGAAGCATCTGCTGTATCCGGTGAAGATTCCAGCATTCGTTTTGTAGCTGCAACACGCACCTGAAAGAATTCATCAAAATTAGAAGAAACAATGGACATAAACTGCACACGTTCCAGTAACGGGAGTTCCTTGCGTAATCCCTGTTTGAGAACCCTTGCATTAAATTCGAGCCACGAAAGCTCGCGGTTAAAAAATTCGCTCATAATAAAATTACCTTATAACCAAAAATGCTTTCGAACATTCCAGATTTTTCGCTCATTGCAATTTTTTCAAGAACAGTGTTTCTGGATTTTTTTGTCTGAAGATACATGGTGTTTTCCTGAAAGCGGATAGAAAAGTCCGTGAATTTCTGGATATGACCGCGGTCCATCGCATCTGCAATACGGAGAATTGCAGTAAGCTTAAGGATGGTCATTCGGTCAGTACGCGGCAGCATTAAAAAACTGTCTTCGTCCTGTGGAACCGATGTACCTTTGTGATATTTTGCGATTTCAGAAACAATTGTATTATCTTTGCGCGATAAACCAAAAATTTCTGAATTGCGGATTATGTAGCTTGAATGAATGTTGTGATTATCGTAACGTATAAACGCGCCGATATCATGCAGAATGGCCGCTGTTTCAAGCAGGGTTCTTGCATGTTCGTCCAAAGCAACATCATCCTTGAGGGCATCATAAATTTTGGTTGCAATCATACGGACACATTCAGCGTGATTTTCATCTCCATGATATTTGCGCAGCAGGTTTCTGGCCGAAGCTGTAATCTGCATATCAAATTCCTTTTGAAGCTCTTCATTTTGTGTTGAATTCTGGCTCAAAAGAATTCCGTTACGGATATTTGTTTCCGGGACAATAATTGTTTGAACCTTTGTAAGATGAATAAACATATTGTAAATGAGCAGACTTGTCTGAAGAGTTTCTGCTTCTGCATAAGGAATCTTAAATCGGGCAACACATTCATCAACAGAATATTCCTGAATTTCCTGAACAAAGTTATCGAACACGTTGCGGTCAATGGACCACAGGAATGTAGAAACCGGCTTACCGATTAAAAGAGCAGCCATGGTCAGATCCTGGCCAACGGCTATAAATTGCTTTACTTTGGAAAGATCCAGCTCGCTTTCGAGAGAACCTTTTGTATTGTTAATTGATTCCTGAATAAAACGCTGTATATCATCATAAGAAGTAGTCAGGTTTTTCATCTGCTGTTCAATTCGTACTGTACCAAGGCGCAGACTATGTACACCGGCCATTTTCCCGTTGGAAATCATCATCATTTCGGTTGTACTGCCGCCAACCACAAGAATAACTGTATCATCAGTTTTAAAGTCTACCGGCTGGTCCTTTATTGTTTCGGCTACTGCCAGATACATAAGCTTGTTTTCTTCTACACCATCTACAATGTGAACTCTAAAACCGGTTTGTACGCGGATACGATCCATAACAGGGTCGCTGTTTCTGGCATCGCGAAAGGTGCTGGTTGCAAAGCAGGTTGTTTCTGCCGGAGTAATTCCCCAGCCGGCCAGTTGCTCCTTATAGCGCAGCAGTGTTTGAATAAGAAGCCCCTGTGTTTCCTGAGAGATTTGTCCTGTAGTTATAGTGTCTTTACCAATAGAAAGAGGAACTTCGGAACGGTCGAGGATATTCTGTTGTCTGTCTTCGGTGAATTCGGCAACCAGGAGGCGGACTCCCGTTGAACCGATTTCAATGACTGATTCAGGGGTGGCCATAAAATCTCCTGGTTCAACGCTTACAGCTTGTCTATAAGCATAGAGCATTTGCCCGACGGAATAGGCAAAGTCTTTTTCTTCTGGTCAAGGATATTGATTGTAAAGTAATACAACTTTTCGCTTTCCATCTGAATGCCCCAGCCACGGTCGCTCTTGTTGCTCAAAATTGTGATGAGGTTACGTTTAAGAGAAAGCTTTTCAATACCCATTATTTCCAGGTTAGGAATGATCCAGTCTACAGTCTTGCGTGGAAGACTTATAGAAAGACCAATTATATTTTCAATCATGAGTGCGATTGTTGAAAGTCCTGTTGTAAGAAGATAGCGCTTGCGAGGGAACGCAGGCTTTCCTTTTTGAACAGCTTTTCCTTCTTTGTTAGGAAGATATGCTTCCCAAAGGTCTCCGGCCTGCTTGCTGTTTTCATTAGGCATAAGGCCATCAAGTACATAATACAGATGGCGGATTGCACATTCTCGGGCAAGCTCATACTTTCCGTATTTTTCCAATCCCTTAATAACCATAAAGTTAAAAGCAGGAAAAACGCTTCCGCAGTAGCCGTTTCCATCTTCGCTAAAGTTTGGATCATCGGCACTTAAGGTTGGGAACGGATGCTCTGTTCCAAAGGAATTCGGATCATTAAGATGTTCAACTAAAGCTTCTGCCTTGTCGGCATTTGGAATTTCTGCAAGCATTGTCCAGTAGGCGGCAATGGTTTTTGTTTTAATGCGATCCTGAGCCTTGTTCAAATCATAGTAAAAGCCGGTATCTGCATCCCACATAAGGGAATTAATTCTGGTTTTTATAGAAAAATACATTTTGCGGTACTGGAAGCTTAAATCCTTGTCATTAAGGATATCGCCCAAAGCAGACATGTAAGAAGCGTTGATTGCCATACAGGCATTAAAATCAACCGGATATACACAGTCTTTGCGTGGTGAATTGAGCATTCCGCTTGCTGCAGCAGGAACCGCATAAAGTCCGTTATCTTTTTTAAAGTTAGAGTCTATCCAGTTCATATATTTGATGAGGGTAGGCATAACTTCTTTAATTCGTCGCTTATTTGCAGATTTATGATAAAGATTAAATTCTGCCCATGCAAAAAGAGGCAGGTCTAATCCGTTTGGATTCTTTTTATCAAGAACAGGTTCATTTGTTGCAGTGTCATATCTGTTACGGATAGCACCGTTATCTTCCTGACGTGCATAAAAATAATCAAGATTATTGCAGGCATCAAAATTTCTATTTGAATATACCAGAAAGAAAGATGAGAAAATTGATTCGAATTGGTTAATTATCATCTTCTGGCCTTCGGGATAAATAAATAATCCGTCATTTGTCTGTTCCCCTGTAGCAGGATCAATCCAGAAAGATGAAACCCATGACCAGGTTTTATTATAAATGTCTACAAAATCCTGATCGTAAAAATGGATTTGGGGAAAATCGTGCTTGTTCACAACAACTCCTAAACTTATTTAATTGCTCGCGCAGCAAAAAAATGCGAAAACCGCGCACTATATATATAGTATAACACAATTTTCGCAAAAACGGGATAAAAAAAGATAAATATTTTATAAATTTTCTTTATTTTGTCTAGTGGTTGACGGCTAAATTGCAGCCAATCCGCGCTTAATGTCTTCAATAATGTCTTCTACATTTTCAAGACCACAGCTAAAGCGTACCATTCCGCCGTCAATTCCTGCTGCAACAAGCTGTTCATCTGTAAGCTGGCGGTGAGTAGCACTAGCCGGGTGAAGAACACAGGTACGGATATCTGCAACGTGAACTTCGTCAATTGCAAGCTTAAGTGCATCCATAAAGCGAACAGCAGCAGCGCGTCCACCTTTAATGCTGATAGAAATTACACCACAAGTTCCGTCCGGAAGATACTTCTGAGCACGTTCGTAGTATTTGTCGCCTGGGAGTCCAGGATACGTTACCTTTGCAATTTTGTCGCTTGTCTTAAAGAATTCTGCAACCTTGCGTGCGTTTTCGCAGTAGCGTGGCATGCGGACAGGAAGAGTTTCAAGACCCATATTCAAATAGAAGGCACTCTGTGCTGCAGGGTAACAACCAAAGTCGCGCATAAGCTGGGTACGGGCTTTTACAATGTAAGCGGCTTTACCAAAGTCCCCTACATAACGCAAGCCGTGATAGCTTTCATCCGGTTCAATCATATCGGCAAATTTTCCTGTTGCTTTGTAAGCTTTTTCCCAGTCAAAGTTTCCTGAATCTACAATACAACCGCCACCCTGAACAGCGTGACCATCCATATATTTTGTTGTTGAATGAACTACAATATCAACGCCCCATTCAAAAGGACGGCAAAGAATTGGAGTAGCAAAGGTATTGTCTACAATGATTGGAATATTGTTGTCGTGAGCTGCCTTTACCCAAACATCAAAATCAAAAACTGTAAGGGCAGGGTTTGCAAGAGTTTCTCCAAAAATACATTTTGTATTAGGTTTGATAGCCTTGCAGATTTCTTCGTAGCTGGCGTCTACATCAACCCAGATACATTCAATTCCAAGCTTTTTGAGGGTAAAACCAAACAGGTTAATTGTTCCGCCATAAATTGAAGAAGAAGCAATAAAGCTGTCTCCAGCCGAACAAAGGTTTAAAATAGAAAGGAGACTTGCTGCCTGTCCGCTTGAAGTAAGCATACAGCCAATACCACCTTCAAGGTCTGCAATCTTTTTTTCTACTGCATCGCAGGTTGGGTTAGCAAAGCGTGAATACATGTATTCAGTTGGTTTGTCAAAAAGTGCTGCAACATGATCACAGCTGTCAAAGCGGTAAGTTGTACTTTGTACAATAGGAATAGTTCCAGGTCCACCATTTTCCGGCTTATAACCTGAATGTAAACATTTTGTCTCAATCTTCATTTTCGGGCCTCGTAGTCTTTTTATATTTTGTTTGTAATAAATATCGCTATTTTGGTAGAGTACCAAAATCTTATGCTTATTATATCAAAAAAAAATATAAAAAAAAATACTTTTTTTTGTTACCATTTTTTAGGGCGGATGGTTTAGTATATGAAACCGCTTGAATGAAGCAGGCAGGTTGTACAACAAATACGAAACCAATTTTATGGAGGTTCTGATATGAAAAAGATTTTTAGTTTGGTAGTTTTGGCTCTTGCTATGAGCCTCGCATTTACCGGATGTGCTTCAAAGAAAGCAGAAAATGAAGCTGGTCCTAAGCTTTATACTTTAGACCTTGGCAATGTTGTAAGCATTGTTTCTATTGATGAACAGAAGCAGTTATTCAATGTTTCTGCATTGTTCCCAAATGATGTAAAATTTAAGGCTGGAGATGCAGTTAAAGTTAAGTGGAGCTTTGTAACAGATGCTGATGTAGGAAAGGTTTATATCAGCTGCGGTGATAATTCAGAGGATTTTGTATTCTGTGAAGATGTAAAAGCTAACGATGCTGTTTACCAGTATATCACTATGCCACTTGATCTTGATGTAGCCGGTCCACTTTTCATCTGCATCTGGAGTGATACAAAGGCTATGTGTGAAACAACATACATAGACGCAAAGTAAAACCTAAGGTCTATAAAGGACTCCCGAATACTGAGGGCTTGCGGTTGTAAACCACAAGCCCTCTCTTATTTATTTCTGAGGTGTTTCCAGACTCAAATCTCCATCTTTAATCCATCCAAGCTTTCGGAATATTAAACCAAAAGCCCAGGTAAGGACTGCAGGAAGAACAAAGCAAACCAAAAGCAATCCAAGCCAGTCCATAAAACCTGGTGTAATTGCAACTGCACCGTGTCCGATTGCAACTTCGCTTGGTTCAAACCAGCCGGTAACAACACCAATCTGACCTACAAGACCACAGGTGCCCATTCCGGAACTTACAGCAGCCCCGTTCATTTCCATCTTAAAAAGACAGGTTGCTACAGGACCTGTAATTACGCTTGTAAGAATAGGCGGAATCCATACCTTTGGATTTTTTATAATGTTAGGCATCTGAAGCATACTTGTTCCTAATCCCTGTGAAAGGATTCCACCCCAACGGTTTTCGCGGAAAGAAAGAACTGCAAAACCAACCATCTGAGCGCAGCAGCCGGCAACAGCAGCTCCACCAGCCAGTCCTGTAAGTCCAAGAGCGGCACAGATTGCTGCAGAACTGATTGGAAGTGTAAGAGCAACTCCAACAATTACAGAAACTATAATTCCCATCCAGAACGGATGAAGCTTTGTAGACCACACAATGAGCTTGCCGATTGAACTGGCGGCGGCCCCGATATATTTTGCGGTGAGTACTGTAAGGAGCGCTCCAACCAGAATTGTTACGGCTGGAGTAACAATAATGTCTACCTTGGTTTTTTTGCTTACAAGGCAGCCAAGTTCTGCGGCTATGATTGCAATTACTAAAACTGCAAGAGGGCCGCCGGCTCCACCTGTGACGTTGGCTGCAGCTCCAACTGCAACAAGGCTAAAAAGTACTAGGGCCGGTACACCCATTGCAAAGCCAATACCAACTGCCATTGCAGCGCCTACTACATGTCCTTCTGTAGCAAAGTTACCGGCATCTACAAAAAACTTAAAAACCGGATTTACCGAAAGACGGAGCAGCTGCTGACCCAGGGTCTTAATGATTGTTCCAATAAGCAGAGAAGCAAATAATCCCTGTGCCATGCCGCTCATTGCGTCAATAAGATAACGCTTAACGTACTTGTTCATACGAACTCCTGTGAGAAAAAAAGTCATTATCGATTACGAAAAGAAAAAGATACGCGATGCGTCGTAACGTCATCGGTAATGCAGGACACCATGGACTCTGCGCTGATTAATCTTGTGCGTAAAATCTATGCAAAATGTACTATAAAATAAAACTTTTGTCAAAACTAACAAAGTTTTTGTAAAACTAACAAACTATTATTTAACAAAGATAGTATTTTTTATTATACTAATATTAATGACAAAAAAAACTGGAGGCTCAAAATGATTGAGGTTTCCCACGTGTCCCGCAACTTTGGGACGTTTCGTGCGGTAAATGATGTCAGCTTTTCTATTCCGACTGGGCAGATTGTTGGTCTGCTTGGTCCAAACGGTGCTGGCAAAACTACTACAATGCGTATGATTACAGGATTCCTTTCTCCATCAGAAGGACAGATTTTTATTGACGGAGAAGATATTTCTACAGCTCCTGTAAAATCCAAAAGTAAAATAGGTTATATGCCGGAATCGGCTCCCCTTTATGGCGAAATGATTGTCGAAGACTATCTTAAGTATGTTGCCGAAATGCAGGGGCAGAATGCCGAAGAAAAGGTTCCGCTGCTTTGTAAGGAATGCGGACTTAAAGAAGTAATGAGCAAAAATATTTCGGAGCTTTCGCGCGGTAACCGTCAGAGAGTTTCTCTTGCTCATGCTCTTATGAATGATCCGGAAATTCTTATTCTTGATGAACCGACTTCTGGGCTTGACCCTAACCAGGTAGAAGATGTTCGTGCCATCATCCGCGAAATTGGTAAAACAAGAACCGTAATTGTTTCTACACATATTCTTAGTGAGGTAGAAACAATCTGTTCACGCGCAATTATTATTTCTGGCGGAAAGGTTGTAGCAGACAGTCCGATTGAAGAGCTTAAGGAACGCTTTGGTCACGAGCTTAGCGTTAAGCTTATGGTTGGCGGTACAACTTTTGAACAGGCTTCGGAGCTTCTTAAGGCTGTAGAGAACGTAGATTCTGTAAGTCTTGCTCAGACAGATAACTCAAAAACAGAAGGTACAATTCAGCTGCTTGTTTCGGTAAAGGGAACTGCAGAAATCAGACCCTCAATTTGTAAAAAGCTTGCCGAAAAGGGTATTGAGCTGTATGAAATCACACTTCAGACTAACAGCCTTGAAGATGTATTCCATGCACTTACAACTTCTGCCCAGAGCGCAAAGGAGGAAAAATAAATGAGTGATAAAACAAAAGCTAAAAATCCTGCCTTTGTAATTATGAAAAGGGAATTGCGTTCCTATTTTTCGGGACCAATAGGATATATTGTAACAGGACTTTTCCTAATTATTAACGGACTGCTTTTCTTTGCAGCCTTCTTCCTTCAGAACAGAGCCGACCTTAGAAATTATTTTTCTATGCTGCCAATGATGCTTTCATTCTTTATTCCTGCAATTACAATGCGTGTGTTTGCCGAAGAAAAGAGGGTAGGTTCTATAGAAACCCTCATGACTCTTCCGGTAAGTGAAGTTCAGGTTGTAACAGGAAAGTATCTTGCCGTATTTATTGAGGCTTTGATTATGATTGCTCCAACAATCTTCTATGCAATCACCGCAGAGATTTTTGGTTCACCAGATTATGGTCCGATTATCGGTGGTTTTGCCGGTGCAATCTTTATCTGCGCTGCTTATACAGCCATAGGACTTTTTTCATCATCAATCACAAAGAATCAGATTATTGCCTTTGCAGTTGCCATGGCAGTTTGTCTGGCTCTTACCTTTATGGATTCATTCCTTGTTTTCCTTCCGGGCGGAATAGTAAAACTGTTCTCCTTTATTTCGGCTTCAATTCATTTTGATGCAATTGCAAAAGGAATTGTAGATACCCGCGATGTGCTGTATTTTATTTCACTTACAGCCTTGTTCATTGTGTGCACAGTACGCATTGAGCAGAAAAACAAGAGATAGGAGGTAGAGAAATGAAAAAAATAATTGAATGGTTCAAAAGCTCTGCTTCTGACTTTGCTCTTTTTATAATTCTTTTATTGCTTGTAAACTTTGTAGGAAGCAATGCCTATAAGCGTCTTGATCTTACAAAAGATAAGTCTTATTCCCTTTCTCAGGCAAGTAAGACTCTGGTAAAAAATCTGGATGAGCCTGTTTCGGTTCGTGTTTTCTTTGATAAAAATCTTCCGGCTCAGTACAACAATGTATTCCAGTATGTACAGGACCTTCTTGAAGAATACAGCCACGCTGCAAACAAGAACTTTACTGTTTCTTATATGGATATGTCAAAAGAAGACAACGTTGCTCTTGCCCAGAACTATGGCTTAAAACAACAGCAGATTCAGGAAGTAACAAATAACGAAATTGGCGTAAAGCAGGTTTTCATGGGACTTTCTATAAGCTATGGAGATAACGTTGAGCTTATGGATCCAATTGCTTCTACAGAAGGTTTTGAATACAACTTTACTTCAACAATTTCTAAGATGATAAATACTTCTGCTTCTCTAGAAAATCTTAAGGGTGATGACAAGATCAAACTCTATGTGTTCTTAAGCAATGCAGTTAAAACCCTTAGAATTTCCGGTGTAAGCGAAATGGAAGACATTGTAAAAGATGCCTGTGCAAGCATTAACAAGTCAAAGATGGATAAGCTTGATTGTATAGTTATTCATCCGGCAGTTGATGAGGTAATGGGTTATACAGAACACTATGGAATTCAGCCTATAAACTTCCGCAATGACAGTGGTGTTTTGGAAACAGGTTGTCTTGGTGTAGTAGCCGAATATGGCGATCGCTTTGTAACACTTCCTGTTCAGATTCAGGATATCTTCTTTAATAATTATGCAGTAGTTGGGCTTGATGATCTTGAGACAACAATTAATGATTCAATCAGAACTCTTATTACAAGACCAACTCAATTTGGATACGTTGTAGGACACGGAGAACTTGATCTTCTTACAGATGAAGGCGCTTCAGGCTTTAACGAGGCTCTTTCAAATCTGTATGAAATTGTAACCCTGGATCTTACAACTGATGATATTCCTGCTTCTATGAAGAGCATTGTTATTAATGGGCCTAAGATGGATATGACCGAAGAAGAGCTCTACAAGATTGACCAGTTTGTTATGAAGGGCGGAAACGTTTTGTTCTTAATGGAACCTTGTCAGGAAGTTCAGTCAAACAGCTTCTACGGACAGATGACAACTTATGCTGCTAATGAGACTAATATTGAACGCCTTATCAATAAGTATGGAGTTTCTATTGACCACGAATATGTAATGGATGAAGTTTGCTGCGAAGTATTTAATAACAACTATGGAAACCTTGATTTGTACTGGGCTCCGCTCTTGCAAAAAGAACACATGAACAAGAAGCATGCAGTTACTGCAAATCTTGGAAATGTTGTTATGCTCCAAAGCGGTGCACTTACAATTGAAGAAAACAAGAATGTAAAATCAACTATTCTTGTTGAATCAAGTGACAAAGCCTGGACAGAACAGCCGGATGGACTTATTCTTAATCCTCTGATGATTGCACCTCCAGACAATGCTTCGGAACAGAGCAAAAAAACTCTTATGGTTTTGCTTGAAGGAAATTTTGAAAGCGCCTTTGATGAAGCCCCGGTTTCTGAATCAGAAGAATCAGAAGGACAGGGAGATTATAAGATTTCTACTCACCTTGCAAAGAGCAAGCAGCCTGGAAAGATTATTGTTGCAGGAGCTTCACAGATTACAACTCCTCAGGTATTCACAAGCGATGCTTCTTCGGGAGTTGCAGTCCTTATTATAAATGCAATTGATTTCCTTAATGGAAACGAAGATTTGTGCAAGATGCGTACAAAGGGAGTTTCTCTTAATGTTCTTAATACAGAGTCTAAGGCCAAGGTTACGTTCTTCCAGTTGTTCAACGAATATGGACTTGCCCTGCTTGTTGTAATTGCCGGTCTTATTGTATGGAGAATGCGTGCTAAGAAAAAGATCCGCATTAATAAAACCTACAACTCTGATGATGAACGCTTTGAAGAAAATCTTAAAAAAGAGAAAAGTGAGGCACAGGCATGAAGACAAGAAAAATAGTTTTAATCGCTGCCGATATTCTTCTTTTGATTGTCGGTATTGTACAGATAATTTTGGGGGCTAGATCTACTGTTAAGAGTTTTACTTTTACAGAAGAGCCGGACCAGTTTGTTATTGAAAAATATGACGAAGACCTTAACATTGTAAAAGAAGGTGAAGCTTGGGTTATCAATGACGAAAAATATGAGGCAACACTTTCGGCTGTAGATTCAATGATTGAATATGCAAAGGATATTACAGCTTTGGATAAGGTTGCAAAGCTTAATAATCAGGCTGTAATTACAAAGTACGAGTTTGATGAAGGTAATGCAATTAAAGTAACAGTAAAGGCCGGCGGTAAGGAGCTGCGAACCTTTACACTTGGAAAGGATGCTACAACAGGTATTCAGTGTTACGCCACAATCAACGGTTCTGACGATGTTTATCTTATTGACGGAGACTACCGCAATATTTTTGATAAGACATCGGATCAGCTCAGAAGCAAAACAGTTTATTCTGTAGAAGCTGTAGATATTTCTTCTGTTTCTCTTGCACCTGCAGGAGAAAGCCCATGGACAGTTTCTCGTCATGGAGAGGCGGAGGATCTGGTTTGGAGTGTAAGCGGAAGCAACATCACACTTGATTCAATCAAGGCTGCTGAATGGTTAAATTCCTTTAATGCACTTACAACTACAAAATGGTATGGTTCAACCGATACTCTTGGCGGTGAGCTTTATGTTCATGCCGAAGTTGGTGTAACAGGAAAAAATATAAAGTTAGATATTTATAAAATTCCTGCAAATCCGGAAGTTGAAGGTTCTTCTGACCAGTACTATGCAAAGTGCAGTGAATCTCCATATTATTTTGAAATGCCTTCTTACAATATGGCTAAATATCAGAAGGTTCCGGAAGATTTACAAAAATGATAAAGCTTGTAGCCTTTTTGGGAAATTACGGCCGGGAATACGAAAAGACTCGTCACAATGTTGCGTGGTATTTTGCCGATTCCCTGCCATTTGCTTCACGACTCAGCTGGCAGAGTAAGTTTAAGGGGGAAATAACCTCGCTTACTCCGCAGGAATTTTCTGCCTGGGCCTGTGATGCAAAAATCTGTTCCAAGAAGGATGGCACTCCGGTTCTGGTTCCCCAAGAAGCACCGGCACATATTTACTTTCTTAAGCCAATGACCTATATGAATCTTAGCGGAGAAAGTATTATTGAGGCTGCAACCTTTTATAAGATCCTGCCGGAAGAAATTCTGGTAGTTCATGATGAGCTGGAACTGGCACAGGGCTTTGTGAGCCTAAAGTGGAGCGGGGGACTTGGCGGTCACAACGGACTTCGCTCTACAAAAGCAGTTTTAAATACGGCTGATTTCTGGAGACTTCGTTTTGGAATAGGCCGACCGGATAATCCTAATATTGGTGTTGCAGATTATGTACTGAGCCGCTTTACAGACGAGCAGCAGGAAATTATGCAGAACGTATTCAGTCAGACAAATCTTTTGTTTGTAAAGCTTCTGCTTTCAAAAAATCCTTCGGATTTAATCAGGGAATGGGGTAAAAAGAATTTATTATAGCTTGTGCCGCATTCACGCCATCCATTGCGCTTGAAACAATTCCACCGGCGTAACCGCTTCCTTCTCCGGCCGGATACAATCCTTTAACACAGGTACATTCAAAGCTTTCTTTGTCTCGTAAAATTCGTACGGGAGTGCTGGTTCGGGTTTCCGGGGCAATCATGAGCGCCTGGTCGCAGATAAAGCCTTTCATCTTTTGGTCAATCTGCTTAAAGCCCTGTGCAAGTCGTGCTGCAATAAAAGGAGGGAGCCATTCGTTCAGGTTTGAACTGACAATTCCCGGCGTATAGCTGCATTGTGGAAGCTTTGCCGGTTCTGTTTTTTTATTTTCCAGAAAGTCTTGTAATAGTTGAGCCGGAGCGGCCTGTCCGTTCCCGTTCTGCTTTGCAAGCTCTTCAATTTCTGTCCGGAACAAAAGCCCTGCAAGCACTTCTGAACCTTCTTTTTTCGCCTGCTCTTTAAATTTTTGTGGAATATCTTCCGGGCGGATTTCTACAACAATTGCAGCATTGGACCATCTTGAGTTTCTTGCCGCTGCCGACATTCCGTTTACAACAATTTCATCAGGACCACTTGCAGAAGGAACAACAAAACCACCCGGGCACATACAAAAGGAATAAACACCGCGGTCTTCTACCTGAGTTGTAACCCGATATTCTGCGGCTCCAAGCTCCTTAGCATTCTGGTTTCCGTGATACTGAAGCTGGTCAATCACCTGTCGCGGATGTTCTACTCGAACCCCGGCTGCAAAGGTTTTTGCTTCAAGCGACTGCGGTGCTTTTTTTGCAAGCAGCAGGTAAATGTCTTTTGCAGAATGTCCTGTTGCAAGAATAACAGCATCGGCCGGCAGAGTTTTTTCTTTGCCGCCTTCCTGGGCCACAATTCCTTTTATGGTGTTATTTTCTATTACAAAATCTGTACATTTACAGTTAAAACGAACCTCTCCGCCAAGCTCAAGAATTTTAGCCCTCATGGCATTGATTATTTTTGGAAGCCGGTCTGTTCCAATATGAGGATGTGCGTCTGTAAGGATTTTTGGGTCAGCACCAAAATAATTAAAAAGCTTTAAGATGGAATTTATGTCGCCGCGTTTGTTTGAGCGTGTATAAAGCTTGCCGTCCGAAAAAGTCCCGGCCCCGCCTTCGCCAAAACAGTAGTTACTCTCGCCATTTACCTTGTCCTGCGTGCTTATAAGCGCAATGTCTTTTCTTCGCTGTGTGGTGTCGGTTCCCCGCTCAATTATAATCGGGCGGATTCCTTTTTCCAAAAGCCTGAGCGCTGCAAAGAGCCCCGCCGGGCCGGACCCAACTATAATTACAGAATGCTTTCCGTCCGCCACCCTCCATTCTGGAAGCGATTCCTTAAGGCTTTGCGGCTGTTCGTCTGCATAAACTGCATACTTTAGATGGAGCTTTACCTGCCCGTGCCTTGCGTCTATAGATTTTTTTACAAAGACAAATTCCTTCCGGTGGGCCCGGCTAAATTCCCCATAAATAAAGCCGCCCTTTTTTTTGAGTTCACCGGCAATCAGGCTTTCAATAAGTTTTTTATTGCTTTCCTGATCCGGTTTAATTGTGATTGTAACTTCTGTTTTCATGAGCGCTGCTTGCGGAATATCCTTTTAGCGTTTTTTTCCGAACAGATTAAGCAGAGAAAGGAAGATGTTCAAAAAGTCCAGATAAAGCTCAAGAGCTCCAAAAATTGCAGCCTTTTTAAAGGTGTCGGAACCATCTGCCATCTGAGAAGCTGTAACAATTTTTCTGGTATCGTAAGCGGTAAGTCCGATAAATACAACAAGCGAAACCAGCGAAATAATCCACTGCAAAATATTTGATTTTAAAAGCAGGTTTACTATAGATGCAATAATCAGACCAAATAAAGCCATCATAAGATAACGGCCTGCAGAATTCAAATCCTGTTTTGTGTAGCGTCCATAAAGTGACATTGCAAGGAACATTCCTGCACTTATAAAGAATACAATAAAAATAGATGTAATTTCAAAAACCAGGAAAATTGCCGAAAGCGTAAGTCCGTTTACAATCGAGTATAAAAGGAACATAAAGACTGCAACTCCGACCGGAACTTTTTTTATTATTGCAGAAAGTATGATTACGATTGCAATTTCTGCCACAACAAGAACATAAAAACCAATGTGCTTTCCGCCCCAGATTAATTCAAAAGCTATAGGGCTGGTTGCTGCAAATAATGCGCTTAAGCCGCTCAAAATAAGGGCAATTGTCATCCAGCCGTAAACTCTGGTAATAAAATTGCGTGCTTCAAGGTTTACTTTTTCCTTCTTTGCTACTGCGGTTGTACTCATGTTAAACTCCTTATCATAAATTTAAATCGTTTTAGGGATAGCGTCAACAGTTTTTTTACGATATAATATTGATACATTTTTCACTTATTTAAAGGCAGGTGTTTTTTATGAAAAGCGAAGAAAAATTTGATTTTACTATTGAAAATCTTGGGCCATGTACAATCCAGTCTCCAATTAAACTTTCTACAGTTTTGGGCGATTATACTGCCAACTATGTAAGAGACGATACATATGTAATTGCAAACATCAATGTGTTTGATACAAAAAAGCCTATTGTGCTTGATTCAACAAACCTCATGGAAAAGGCCGGACCTCGCGAAAAGATCTTCTTTGATCCAAGTCATGCCAAGGCCGGAATCTGTACCTGCGGTGGTTTGTGCCCTGGACTTAATGATGTAATTCGTGCCATTGTTCGCTGTCTTAATACACGCTATGGTGTAAAAACAATTAAGGGTTATCAGTATGGTTTCCGTGGATTTTTCCCGGAAAGCGGTTACGAACCAATTGAACTTGACCGCTATCTGATTGATGAAATTCACAAGATTGGCGGAACTTATCTTGGAACCAGCCGTGGTGGTGGTCAGCGTGTTTCAGAAATTGTTGACTGCATTGAACGCGACGGGATTAATATGCTGTTCATCCTTGGTGGTGACGGAACTCAGCGCGGTTCTTATGATATTGCCTGCGAAGTAGAAAAACGTGGCCTTAAATGTGCAGTAGTAGGGGTTCCAAAAACTGTAGATAACGACCTTATGTTTATGGACCGTTCATTCGGTTTTGAAACAGCCGTTCAGCGCGCTAAAGAAACTGTTGCCGCTGTTCACATGGAAGCTGCAAGCCAGATTAATGGTATTGGTCTTGTAAAGCTCATGGGTCGCGAAGCCGGATTCATTGCTGCAGCTGCAGCTCTTTCAAGCCACGAAACAAATTTCTGTCTTATTCCTGAAGTTCCTTTCGAAATGGAAGGAGAAAACGGATTCCTTGCCTGCCTTGAACGCCGTCTTGCAAAACGTGGTCACGCTGTAATTGTAGTTTCTGAAGGTGCCGGTCAGGATTTGCTTCAGTCTACCGGAGCAACAGATGCTTCCGGAAACAAAAAGCTTTCTGACATTGGTGTCTTCCTTAAGAGCGAAATTGAAAAATATTTCAAAGCAAAGAAAATCGAAATTAATCTTAAATATATTGATCCTTCTTACCAGGTTCGTGCATCAGTTACAACTGCCAGCGACTCAATCTACTGCGAGCGCCTTGGTAATAACGCCGTTCACGCTGCAATGGCCGGAAAAACTAAGTGTGTAATTGGACTTGTTCACGACAAGTTTGTACACCTGCCAATCAGCGCAGTAACTGCCCACCGCAATGCTGTTGACCCGGAAGGATCTCTGTGGCGCGATACACTTGATGCAACCGGTCAGCCAATCCTTATGGTTAATGACCTCGAAAAAGCTCACGAAAAAATGGCCGCTGCCGTTGCCGGTGCTAAATCTAAACCAAGCGAACAGAAGAAAAGTAAATAATTCTATAAAGGAGGATTAATTATGGAAGAAGTACTTGAATTACTTAGACAGAATGCCAGACTTTCGGTGCAGGATATTTCTGCGATGACTAAAAAATCAGTTGATGAAGTTGCCGCGATTATCAAAAAGCTGGAAGATGACGGAGTTATTCTCAAGTACGCGGCCATTGTTAATCCAGAAAAGGACAAGTCTTCAAAGGACAAGGTTGTTGCCGAGATTCAGATTCAGGTTCAGCCACAGCGTGAACATGGATTTGACGCTATTGCCGACAGAATCTACCGCTTTCCACAGGTAAAGTCTCTTTATCTTATGAGCGGTGGTTATGATCTTAAGGTTCTTATTGAAGGCGATAATCTTAAAGATGTTGCTCTTTTTGTAAGCGAAAAGCTTTCTACTCTGGAAGGCGTTCGTTCTACAAAAACAAACTTTGTTCTCAAAACTTACAAAGAAAACGACATCGTGTATGTTGCCGATGAGCGTGATAGACGCGAGGGTGTACAGGCATAATTATGAATACACGAAAAGATAAATTTTCCAGTGCAATGGAATCTATTCCACCATCTGGAATCCGAAAGTTTTTTGAACTCTGTATAGGTCATGATGATATAATCTCGCTTGGAGTAGGTGAGCCGGACTTTCCGACTCCATGGGTAATCCGCGAAGAAGCATTTTATCATCTGGAAAAAGGACATACTTCTTATACTTCAAACTGGGGTCTTATAGAACTGCGCGAAGAAGTTTGCAAATATCTTGAACGCTTTAATCTTTTTTATGATCCAAAAACCGAGGTGCTTCCAACTGTTGGAGCTTCCGAAGGCTTGGATCTTGTTCTGCGCGCAATCTTAAATCCCGGCGACGAAATCATTGTATGTGAACCTTGTTATGTAAATTATCAGCCGCTTTCTACCTTGTGTGGAGCGACTGTTATTCATCTTGATACAAGCAAGACAGGACTTTATCCTACAGCCGAAGCAATTGAAGCTGTGTGCTCACCAAAAACCAAGGCAGTTATGTTCTGTTCTCCAAGTAATCCTACAGGTCGAATTATTCCTGCAGAAGAACTTGAAAAAATTGCAGAAGTTGTAAAGAAGCATCAGATCTGGTGTTTGAGCGACGAAATTTACTGCGAGCTTTTGTATGATGGACGCAAGCATGTTTCAATTGGTTCTTATCCTGGCATGAAAGATTATGCAATTATCTTTAACGGTTTTTCAAAATCTTTTGCAATGACAGGCTGGCGAATCGGATACATTGCAGCTCCACACGACCTGCTTGTTCAGTGCTGCAAGCTTCACGGATATAATACAATCTGTCCGCCAATCTTCAGTCAGTATGCTGCGGCAGAAGGCTTGCGTAATGGCTGGGCCGAAGTAGAAAAAATGCGCGTAAGCTACCAGCAGCGACGAAACCTTATGCATAAGGCTTTTATAGATATGGGACTTCCCTGCGTAGAACCGGAAGGAGCTTTTTATATGTTCCCGGATATTCGACCTACAGGAATGACCAGCGAAGAATTTGCTACAGAGCTTATTCAAAAACATAACGTTGCAGTAGTACCGGGAAGCTGTTTTGGCGAAGCTGGAGAAGGTTTTGTCCGCTGCTGTTACGCTACCGACATAAATAAAATTAAGATTGCCATGGAGCGTATTGCTCAGATGGTAAAGGAAAAAACAAGCAAATAGGAGATTGCCCAGGATGCTTATTCCAGTTTTAATTTCTATTACTGTTGCGGTTGTTCTTATTACTATTATTCTCATAATAAGCAGTGCAAAAGGCAAAGGCCGTACTGCAAAAACAGACAGAATTATAAACTCAGTTCAAAAAAAAGGTGTGTCTGCTGTTGCAAAGGAATATGAAAAAAAACTTGTTCATGATCCTCACAATGTAGAAGCTCTTACTGCTTTGGGTGCTGTTTATTATGATGATGGAAACTGGGATAAAGTCTGGAATATCTATAAAACCTTGTATGATCTTTCGTCGGCACATACCGAAATTGATATGGCCGATGTAACAAGACGCTGGGGAATTGCTGGTTATCATCTTAAGAAATATGACGAAGCAATTAATACACTTTTGTTTTCTGTAAAAAAGCAGCCCGATTCTTTTGAAACAAATTTCTTCCTGGGCTCTGCGTTCTGGGAAAAACAGGTTTATGATAAGGCAACTTACTGCTTTAAAAAGTGTAAGCTCATTGCTCCTGAAAATACCGATGTAAATAAAAGCCTTGCTCTGTGTCTTTTTAAAAGCCAGAAGTATAAGGACAGTCTTCCTTACTTAAAAAAGGCAATTGATGTTGAACCGGAAAATAAGGAATTGCTTTTTAATATGGCTGTTGCAATGACAGAAGTTGGAATGGGAGATAAAGCTCTTAAAATTTTTATTCATTTAAGACCGGATCCAAATTTTGGCGCACAGTCTTGTCTGGAAGCCGGGAAAATGCACGAAAAGGTAAAGGATTATCAGGCTGCAATTGCTGATTATGAAATTGCCAATAAGCTGCAGAATGTTCCTGAACAGGTAATGCTTCAGATTAAGTATAGATGCGCAAACTCTTATATTATTTCGAACAACATTCCAAAGGGGCTTACAATTCTTAAACAGATACAGGTACAGCATCCGGGTTATAAGGATGTAGACAGTCTGATTGCACGCTATCAGGAATTGAATCAGAATCAGAATCTTCAGGTTTACCTTTTGTCTGGTACCAGTGATTTTGTTGCCCTCTGCCGCAAATTCATTACAGTATTCTTTAAGAATGCCTTTGTAAAAATTGAAGATGTTTCGGTTGCTGCCGAAAGTATCGAAATTATCTGTGATGTAGAAAGCAACAAATGGGAAGCAAAAAATCTTTTCCGTTTTTACAGAAGCCAGGCATCTATTGGTGATATTTATGTCCGTGAATTCCATGCAAAAATGCGTGATGCAAAATGCGATAACGGTTACTGTGTAACAATGGGAACTTTTTCCGAAAGTGCCCACAAATATACAGAAGGTCGTCCAATCGATTTAATAGAAAAAGATGCTCTTTGTGCCGCCCTCAAAAAAATTAATATGCTTACCTAAGCTCGGGTGGTTCTGGCGTTTTATGAACATCTGTCTTTTTTCGGAACAGGAAATAAATTCTCCTCTTGATTTTGCTGATGAACGCGCCGAGCACATTATAAAAATTCTTCATAAAAAAGAAGGAGAAACTTTTACTGCAGGAATAATTGGCGGTCAGTCTGGTGTTGCTTTGATTACTAAAATTGACGAAGCGGCGCGCCAGATTTTTTTTGACTTTACTGCAACTGGCGACGGCAAGCCTTTGAATCCGCTCAAGATGATTGTGGGGTTCCCGCGTCCGATTCAGTTGCGTCGTCTTTTGCGCGATGTAGCGGCTCTTGGTGTGTGCGAGCTCCATCTTACAGGCACCGAGCTCGGCGAAAAATCATATATGCAAAGTGATCTGGCTAAACCCGAAAAAGTGCGTGAACTTTTGCTAGAAGGAACAGTCCAGGCCGGAAGCACCCATGTGCCCGAAGTTTTTGTGCATAAGAGCTTGAAGGAGTGCCTGGAATCACTGCGGTCCCTGTCCTTCGACAAGCTCAGGAACCGCAGGGCGGAGGGACAAACCTTAATCTGCCTGGACAATGTAAATCCAGCCTGCAGCCTTGCCCAAGCCGTGGTCCCTGAGCTTGTCGAAGGGCCATGTGATATAGTCGCCGCCATTGGTAGTGAACGTGGCTGGACCGACAAGGAGCGTGCCCTTTTAGAAGAAGTCGGCTTTATCCGCTGCGGAATGGGTCCGCGCATAATGAGGACAGAGACTGCTGCAACAGTTGCAGGTGCAATTATATTGAATGCTATGGGAGTTTTAAACTAATGACAAACGAAAAAATAAAAGAAATGCTGCTTGAAATTTTGCCTTGCGAAATTGATTTTACGGTAATTCAGACAGGAAAAGAAAGCAAACGCGTAAATGGTTTTTACAAGCCCGATACCCACGAAATCTATCTTCACAATCTGAACTTTAAATCAGAAAACGAGCTGGTTTATACAGCTGTTCATGAATATACCCATCATCTTATGACAATCAAAAAGCAGGAAACCGATCCAACCTACGGAAATGCCTGTAAGGTTCATACCCAGGAGTTTTGGGCAAAGTTTGGTGATTTGATTGAAATTGCAGAAAAAAAAGGCTATTATTCAATCGGTTGGGAAAACAATCAGGAGCTTAAAGAGCTTACAGAGGATATTAAAACCAATTATCTTGCAAAGAACGGCGAACTCATGCAGGAGTTTGGAAAAAAACTTGCAAGAGTCTGGGAGCTTTGTAAAGAAGCCAATATCCGTTATGAAGATTATATCGACCGAGTTTTGTGTATCCCGCGAAACACAGCAAAAGATATAAGAAAGGTTTCGGCCTCTGGAGTTAATCCTGCAATCGGTTTTGAAAACATGAAGGTAGTTGCTTCTGTTAAAAAACCGGATGCCCGTGCTGCAGTAGAACAGGAGTTTATGAATGGTGGAAAATCACCTGCTTCTGTACGCGAGATGATGAAAATGCAGGCTGCAAAAGCCCGGGGTGAAGACCCAAAAACAAAGCTTGAACGAGAAAAAAACAGGCTTGAAAAAACAATTGCACAGCTTACCCAGCGACTTGAATATGTGGAGGAGAGTCTTGCGAACCTTTAGACAGTTTTTTTACAGAACAGTTTTAATTTCTTTGACAATAGTTCTGACAGCTGCATTTCCGTGTTTTGCCGAATCCATAGAAATGCCGTCAATGCCGACTATAAGCATGCCCGATATGCCTGCAATTTCTTCGCCAACAATGGATGGAAAATTTTATAGACCAACGCTTCCAAGTCAGACAAAAAATCAGAGTGCCAGTCAGAGCCAGACTTCAGAAACAAAATCTACAGAGGCAGTTATTACAGATGGAACTACAACAGAAGATATTTTGATTTCCCTGCTTTCTAACTCAAATCTTCTTTCGGCTTCTGATATTTCTTCGCTTTATGATACAGGTTCCTTCAGTTCCATTTCTTCTCTTTATGGAATTACAGGAAACAATCTTACCGGACTTACAAATACTTCAAATGTAACAACAGAGCTTTTGCTGCGTCAGATTCTGGAAAAACTAAATGATCTTAAGGTTGAACAGAATACAGCCTCGGCAGCCCAGCAGGAAGTTTATGCTGCAAAAAAACAGGATTCAGAAACTTTCAAATCCCGTAATCCTTCTATTTTAAGATTTAAGATTAACGGCTATAACATTAAGGATTCTATTACCGAAGCTTTCTTTAGTGAACCGGAAGCAGACGGATCTTTTTTACTTACAGCTGATCGTAAATACTATTTGAACAATAAAGCCTGCAACGAAACCTTCTACATGCTTTTTAAAGCTGTTAAAAGCAACGGAAGTACAACAACTTTTTCTGTAACGCCATCAATTGCACAGGCTTCTGAAAACAAGGGTTCTTATGTTTATAAGTTTTGTCAGTGCAAAAATATTATTGCCGAAAAAACCGGAAACCTTGTTGTTATTCATTATAACGGAGAAGATGTAAATTCAGATCTTCTTCTGGATATTGATAAATAACCGGATCGGCTAAGAGGATAAAATGCAGGATATTCTGGAACAGGGAATAATTCAAACAGTGCAGGGGCTCGACCAAAGCACCTGTGCGGAGCTTGTTTCCAAAATGGAAAAATACATTAAAGAAATTATTCTTTTTAATTCTGCCTATAATCTTACAAATACTTCTGATCACGATGAACTTGTTGTTCGCCATGTTCTGGATTCGCTTGCCGGCTATGAGCTTATAAAGAATTTTATTCAAAGCAGTGGGGAAGAAAAAACGTTTCTTATTGGAGATATTGGGTCTGGCGGCGGGCTTCCGGGCATTCCTTTAGCTGCAGCCTTTGCCTGTGCGGATGCGCACAAGGTTCAATTTAAACTTGTAGAACGTATGGAAAAACGCTGTTCTTTTTTGTATAATTGCTGCGGGCTGTTAGGATTGTCTAACACAGAAGTTTGTAACCTTCAGGCAGAACAGGTTGAGCCCCAGCTGTTTGATGCAATTACTTTCCGGGCTTTTCGTCCTCTGGATGAAAAAATGACCAGAACCCTATTGCGTATGGTAAAGCCTGGTGGAGTGCTTTTTGCATACAAAGCAAAGCTCGAAAATATTCATGCCGAAATGGAAGGAATAAAAAAGCTTGTGAATGAATATGAAGTGTGTCCGCTTACGGTTCCGGGGCTGGAAGCTTCAGAAAGAAATATGGTGATAATAAAAGCCGGGAGATAATATGATTTTTGATAAACTTAAAAATAAAATAGAAGCTGCAGAAAAAGATAGAACTCCTGCTCAGGTTGTTGTTCAGAATGTTGTTGCTGTAAAGAAGGGTGAACGCGTTCTAATTATAGCAAATCCACAGACAAATGAGATTGCTCAGGATTTGTTTATGGCAAGTTCACAGGCAGGTGGAATTCCAACTCTTGTTTTTCAAAGTGATAAGACCAGTTTTGATAATGCTAACCCGGAAGTGCTTGCTGCAATCGCAACAGAGCCGGAAGTTTGTTTTTCTATTTCGAATATAAAGCTTGGTAAAGATCCCGAAGCAACTGCAAAACCTTACAAAACAGAAGACGGTCAGGAATATACACATATTTTTGATTATCTTCTGGATGGTAAAAAGACAATGCGTGGCGTGTGGACTCCGGGCATTACTGTAGATATGATGAACCGTACAGCTGCAATTGATTATAAGGAACTTGGTGAGCGCTGTAAAAAACTTGATGAATTATTTAAGGGGGCTGTAAATGTTTATGTTACAGCTCCGGGCGGTACTGATCTTAAGATTCCTGTAAAAGACCGTAAGCTCATGTTTGATGACGGTGACTTTACAAAACCTGGAACTGGAGGAAATATTCCTGCCGGTGAAGTTTTTATAAGCCCTGTTGTTGGAGGCTCAGAAGGTGTAATTGTATATGACGGTTCAATGACCTTTGCAGACGGAGACTCAATTTTGGAAACACCAATTATGTGCAGGGTAGAAAAAGGTTTTGTAACCGAAATTGAAGGTGGAGCAGAAGCAAAACGTCTTTTAAAAACAATCACCGAAGCAGAGCAGCGTTCAATCACTTACGAAAAAGAAAAGAAATTGCCAGAAGGTCAGGGTGCAGTTTATAAAAAGAATGCCCGCAATATCGGGGAGCTTGGAATTGGATTAAATCCGGCTGCACAAATTACAGGCAATATGCTTGAAGATGAAAAAGCTTTTCATACCTGTCACTTTGCAATTGGAGAAAATTACGATAATGATGCTCCAAGCTTAATTCACCTTGATGGAGTTGTCCGCGAGCCTACAATTACGCTGGAATATGGTGACGGTAGTAAAAAACAGATTCTGGTCGGGGGACAGTTACAGTAATATGCGAAAACCAATACTTTTACTGACAATATTTACACTCTCATTATTCACTGCCTGTGCAAAACCAAAGAAACAGGCTGCAGCCCCATCTGCAACTCCTGCCTCCCAGCCTGCCGTGGAACCTGCTCCTCTTGACCCAAAAATCCAGAAGCTCAACCGAGTCCTTATGAGTATGACAGACCGCTGCAAAGAGGCAATTCCAAACGGAGACCCGAACGAGTTTCTTGCAGATTTAGAAAAAGTTCTTCAGATAGAAAAAGCTTTTCCTTCAGATGACCTTAGTCTTTATTATTTGATAGATAAAAAACATACAGTTGGCGCAGACTACGAACCAAAGCATCTTCGTAAGCTTGTAACCAACGACGACTACATCATAAACAAAACAACCCTTTCTTTGCGCGAAGACGCAGCCGACGCTCTTGCCGAAATGGGTCGTGCTGCCAAAAAAGACGGAATCACACTTGATGTAAGTTCTACCTACCGTTCTTACGAAACTCAGGAGCGTACATTCAATTACTGGGTTAGTGTAGACGGCCTGGAAGAAGCCGAACGTGAATCTGCCCGCCCTGGTACAAGCCAGCATCAGCTTGGCGCCGCCGTAGACTTTGGAAACATAGAAGATTCTTACGCATTAACCGAAGGCTGCAAGTGGCTCAATGCCCATGCCAACGACTACGGCTGGAGCTTAAGTTTCCCGCAAGGTTACGAAGATATCACCGGCTACCGCTGGGAATGCTGGCACTTCCGCTACATCGGAGTCGAAGCCTGCAAGTTCCAGAACAAATGGTTTAGCGGCATCCAGCAGTTTATGTTTGAATTTATTGATGCATGGAAGAGTATGGATTAATTCCAAATTTCCGGTTTAATCTTAAGCTCATCAATTATTTTGGGTTTGAGCCCTTTGTTTTGTGTTCCCTGAGCTTGTCGAAGGGCAGAGACCCCGGATTTTTTCACCGCCCTAATCAGCACATTCTTAGGTGTATGTTCTTCATCAATAAACTCCAGCATCTGAACCTTGTAGCCCTGCTGTTCAAGCCATTCACCGCGGAGGGCGTCGGTCAAAAGGGAGCTGAACTTTTCGCGGAGGAGGCCGTATTTTAAAAGTGGTTCAAGTGCATTGTCATCCTGTTTAATTTTTCCTTTGCGGTTTTGCTGAAGCTGGGTATTTATCTGATGCTGGCAGCAGGGTACACTCAAAATTACTCTGGCACCACGGTTTACTGCATATTCCAGGGCAAAATCTGTAGCTGTATCGCAGGCATGAAGGGTCATAACAATGTCTGGAGCAGCGTCGCCATTGTAAGCAGAAATGTCGCCGACACTAAAGTGCAGACCCTGTAGCCCCAGCTGTTTGCTAATATTGTTACAATAGTCAATTACGTCCTGTTTAAGGTCCAGTCCTTCAATCTGGCACGGAATATGCTTTATTTTGGTCAAAAAATAGTGTACAGCAAAGGTAAGGTAGGATTTTCCGCAGCCAAAATCGGCTATACGAAGGGGAGGGTTGGCTTGGGATTCAACATTCTCATTAGATCCAGCTTCGTCCCAAACCCACGGCAAAACATCATCAATAAACTCCAGAAAACGGTTTATCTGGCGGAACTTGCTGTAACGGGAAGCAACAACCTTTCCCTCTGCAGTCATAACACCAAGTACAACAAGGAATGGAACCGGTTTACCTTCCTTTATGATATAATTTGAAGAAGTCTGGGCGGCGGCAGATTCAACAGCTGCATCTGTAGCCGCAATCGCCTTTTCAAGCCTTGTAATCTTTCCCTTTTTATTAGCAAGAATCGTAATTTCCTGGTTTTGAGTACGCTCAACAACATTTTTAAAAGTAGTTCCGGCATGTTCCTTCAAAAAAGCTTCAAGTTCATCCCC
>JAILBH010000184.1 GCA_024681195.1 Treponema sp. | reverse complement strand
CCCAGAATCTGCTATGTATATATATTGATTGTCGTATGAAAGGATTTTCTGCGGTCCATAAAATTCACTTTCGGAATTCTGTGGAGAATAATTTGATAAGTTAATTGATAAAGTGTAAATTTTGTCATTATTTAAGTCTTCAAGAGAACCATACACAGGTGTAACTAAATCATATTTACCTGAACATTTACAATCAATTGTTCCTATACTTGAATATAAATCCTGAGTTACAAAACCCGAGTAATCTGAACAGCTTTGTGTAAAAAGATCATATTTAATTACTCCACCTCGGCTGTTCAAACCTTCCTCCGAAGTATAATTATCATTAAAAAGAATATAAATATTATCTTCAATACAAACCATATCTGTAATTTGAACAGGATGGCTGATATCAAGATTGGTAATTGTTTTTGACTTTGAAAAAACTTCTTCAAGCTTATAATAGTTTAATAAATAACAGGTAATTGTCAGTTTTCCATCGTAGAAATCCGGAATATAAAGACAGCCATTATATATTATAAAACTAGATAATTTCTGATGTGTTCTAATTGAACCTTCAAAGAATTTTGTTTTTGTTCCAGCTTCATCTGGTTTATAAGCAAACAACTTTGGAAAATATGTTCCGGCACCAAACTTACCTTGTGTTATTCCGTAAACAACATTACCATCAGGATCTACATAAAGATCTTCAATTGAAAATTCTTCACTATAATTTGTTTCGCTTATCTCTGCTTTCGAAAAACAATATGGCGTTGCGGTATTTGAATCTCCGGTTACTTTATATACAACTTCATAATGATTAGAATTATTATCCTTTGCATGGCCGGCAATATACATGGTATCGTTTCCGTAATAACAGAATACATTTTTAAGGTTTTGATCTACTGTGAGTTGATTTCCAGAAAATTCAAAACTTGAACCCGGAGTAATGAAAGTTGAAATATCAGATTGATAATCATTGTTTTGTATCTTCTGAATCTTAAGTTGATTAGCAGTATTATAAGTACATGAAAGTGCTACATCCGGATATACGGTTTCTTGTAAACTTTCGTATTCTAAAACAGCCAATTCTGTTAACGCAAGCCAGGTTTTATTTGAATCAGATATATATTGTGACCCGGTTCCATACCAGGAATTTGTTGTCATATCGCCAAAAACATGAATCCACTGATTGCATGAGTACAAAACTTTGCCATTACTATTTAAAAACTGTATTTCTACTTTATAGGCACCAGCGGGAACATTTGTAATATTAAAAGCCTCTGATTCTCTGTTATAAGTTGATTGCATTGTAACAGTTTTATAATAAATATCATCATTCTCATCATGAACAAACTGGCTTTTAATAGTTTCCGGAATATCATTTTGCCAAATCATTTTTACAGTATATGGATCTGTAGAATACGGGGTTGGCATTTGATTGTTTACTTTAAGATCAATTGTTCCTGTTTCTCCTTCCTTAAATAATGGAGAAAGAACTATAGAAGGCGGCTCTGAGCTTTGCATAACAAGGCCTGAACCAAATGGCCCATTAGAATATTTTATATCAACTTCAGCATCGCCATAATAAGAAGCCTCCCCGGCTTTAGCAATAACTTTAATTAACCATTTACCAGAAGCCGGTAGTGTAATTCTGTAAGCGTATTTGTGATTATCAACTTCATAAATACCACCGGTCATTGTATATCCGGTAGTCAAGTTTTTAGCCTCTACTGTAGAATCAGGACAGTTTATAAAAAAGGAACCCTCTGAACCTGCTGTTGCCATACGGGCACTGCTTACATTCTGTAATTGTGAAGGAAGAGCATTTGCATTTATGTTTATTCCACCTGTAATTGTGATGCCTTTAACCTGTCCATCATCATTTTTTAAATTCTTTTGAGGAGCAGAAACATTGTTAGAACAACCTGTAAAAACTAAAGCGGCTATAATGAATAATACTGAAATATATTTTATTTGTTTCATATTTCTATCTCCTTAAAAAGTTCCTTCAACAGGGGTATCTTTAAAAGCATTATCCCCTATATCAACTGTCAATGTTCCCAATTCCACCTTTGTAACAGGAAGTCCTCTAAATGCATTTGCATCTATTTGGCTGAAAGAAGAATATCTTGTTAAATCAACCTCAAAAGGCTCGTCGCGTTTTGTACAAGTGATTACACGAGTACATGTACCACCTTGATAGTCCATTAACACATCATAAACACCAGTTTTATTCATTATACTTGTGACTATATATTTACCAGCAGTACTTTCAGAGGAAGCATTATTATAAGCCCAGCCACTGTTATCAATAGTTATACTTCTTGGAGGAACTTCAAATGCTCCAGATTCTATTGTTTGAACAGATTTGTGAATTACAAGATCACCTTGAAAACATATTCCATTTTTTGAGAATGCACCGGCTCTAATTGTTTCAACAGATTCAGTAAACTTATAGTTTCCCTGACTACCTATTCGAATTTTTTTTGGTAATTTTATACAACTACAATTAATAGCAAACATACCTTCTGTAATTTCTGTAAGACCTGTCATTTCATCATCTGATAAATCAAGGGTGAGACAATCGCAAGGATGCTCATTAAAATGAGAAACCAAATCAGTTACAAATTTTGCAGGTGTGTAAGGCGGTTCAAAATTCGTACCCGTATAAGCATTTACTACTAATTTTACCGTTGCATAATCAGCAACCAATAAATTATCCAATAAATCATAATAACTTTGTAATGACTTTGGGAATCGTATTTCAAATTCTGTTGCAGGATAAACATCCATAGTAACATCATTGTGAATAGTTGTTGTTTTACCTTCGACAACAACCTGATTAATTATATCAATTTCAAGCTTATATTCATATCCAATACAAGGTAGTGGTTTATTAAGTGTAAGTGTTCCAGCTTGAGAATCTATATAGTAATATTGTTCGTCTTCAGAAAGCAGGTTTCCATTACCGTCTTTATTCAAATCTTTACCATTACAATATAAAACTGCCTGATAAGTTGCACTTGGAAGTTCTGGTGTTGTTATAAAATAAAGAGGCTCCCCTCTTTTAGCAGGTAAAATTTCTGTTGACATGTCTTCAAAGTAACCATATTTATCTTTTTTATATAGTTCTACCGTAACACCATCCGCCAAAACTATGTTAGAAGAATCTGGTTCAATATCGGTGAACATAGAGGATGAACCCGTCTGCTGACCGTTGGCTGCCAGATTCTTATAGTTATAACAAGAAATTCCTTCAACATTATTATCAAAACTAACATTTACATCTTCAGCTACAAAATCAGGTATTGTTGCAGCTATATAAGTACCTGGATTATCAGGATCTTCAATTTCTGATGGGGCAGTAATATTAACAGTTAAAACACGATTAACATTTTGTGTATTTGTAATAGTAAAACCATTTTTTCCTTGTCCACCCTGGATTATTGCACCATCATCAGCAATTATATAATTATCACTGTTTTTTCCAACAAATTTTATCGGGTTATAGAAATTTTCTGAACTATCATTAGAATATAAAGGTAAATTTTCTGTAGCCTTATATAAATATCTATAACCATATTGTGTATCTAATTTATGCTTATAAAAATTATCGCCCTCCATTTCAGTTATAATCTTTATAATTCCACCATATGAACAACCAGAATCTTCCATTCCAGGCATCATACTGTTTGTTATATTAGTAGTGCCTAGAAGAACATATAAATCTGGCTTATTGCTTCCAATAGTATTAGAAACTGCAATAATATCATTTAGTCTAAAGGATTTATTGCTAAAACCCGATATAGATTCATAATAAAGTTCATATTCTCCATTTTGCCAGCAATTATTTAATTTATTTCCTGTTTTATTGCTTTCAGTAAATACATCACAATTAAAGCTTTGTTCTTGTCCACTATAACCATAATTATACGCTATAAAAATATAATTATCACAAGCAGCCATTTTAAAAGTGTCAGTTTGTTGAGGATATTCTGCATATGTTAAAGGAACATACCCTATTTCTTCCATATAGTTATTTGAATCATTAAATTTGTATAATATGTATTTTTCCTCTGGATTCATA
>JAILBH010000179.1 GCA_024681195.1 Treponema sp. | reverse complement strand
GATTCCTGAAACAAAGGCCAATATCAAAAAAATCACCGTATACTTGGGTGATGAACAGGTAGCGGCCGTTGTACGCAGTAAGATTTCTAAGAAAAAGCTGCAGGCAAAAATTGACGAAGAACAGGAGGCTGGCAAATGATTGAACCAATGAAAAAAGTCTCTGTAGTTCTTTTGAATAGAGAAAAAGAAGAGGCCCTTAAGTCATTAAGAAAGATTGGACTTGTTCACCTTCAAAAGCTGGAGGGATCAAGCGAAAAACTTAATGCATTTAAGGAATATACTGCTAATGCAATTGTCTCAGAAAGTATTCTTGGCGAAATTAAGCTTAATAAAAAGGTTAAAAAGCAAAAGATTACTTTGGATGATTCTAAGGTTGTCGAACTTTGTAGACAGGTTGTAATTAAATCAGAACGCAAAAAGCAGCTTCTGGAAGAAATTTCGGCCGATACAACAGAGCTTGACCGCTTTACACTCTGGGGCGGAGTTAGTCTTGAAGATTTTGAATTCCTCAAAGAAAAAGGAATTATTATTTCAATGTACGAAATTGCCGCAGATAAATACAATCAGATTGATTCAGAAATCGAAACAATTCTTGTAAACAACGACAAGAAAAATGTTCGTTTCTTAATAACTGGTTGTGAATCAAGACCAGAAAAACTTTTACCGGAAGCTTTTGAAGTTCCGCTTCCAAGAATGTCTACAACAGCCTTGGAAAAGGAAATCAAAAATGATGAGGCAGAAATAAAGGAAATTGAAAAATTTTATGCAGAAAATGCTAAATATGTTCCTGCTATTACTGCTTTCCGTAAGAATCTTGAATCTGACATTGAATTTGAAAATGTAAATGCCGGAATTGAACATGAAAATCTGGGAACAGAAAATGATCTTGCCTGGATTAGCGGCTATGTTCCTGCTGCAGACCTTGAAGAGTTTAAAAAGGCATGTGCAGAAAATCAGTGGGCAGTTGCTTATACAGATCCGGAAGATGAAGATTCAGAAGTTCCTACAAAACTCAAGAACAATAAGTTTGTAAGTTTGATTTATCCTCTTACAGACTTTTTGGGTACAGTACCGGGTTATCATGAATATGATATTTCGGGCTGGTTCCTCCTGTTCTTTACGATTTTCTTTGGAATGATTTTTGGAGACGGCGGATATGGTGCTCTTGTTGCTGTAATTATTCTTCTGCTTATGATTAAGAATATAATCACCGGTAAGAAGGTACCTGCAGCCTTTGGACTATTCCTGCTTGTATCTCTGGCTACAGTTGTCTGGGGTATGGTTACCTGTACATGGTTTGGTATCTCGGCAGAACACTTACCAGAATGGCTTGTAAATCTTTCTATTCCACAATTTTCAAGTGCCTTTGAAAAATTACCGGATGGAACAGACAGAATATGGCATTATTCATGGATGAGTGATCCGACAGCTGGTCTTACAAAAAATCAATTCCAGCAGATTTTCTGTTTTGCTCTTGCGCTTGTGCAGCTTTCTATTGCTCACATCAAGGCAGGAATCAGAAATATCAAAGAAAAGAAGGGATTAAAAATCCTGGGTGATTTGGGATCAATTCTTCAACTTGTTGGAATGTTCTGGATTGTACTTGCAATGGTTGTAAACAGCAAGGTATTCCAGATGCTTGGAAATATTGGACCAGTTCCAGTTGGAAAGATTGCAATATGTTTAATAGGCGTTGGATTTGCAATGAGCTTTGTTTTTGCAAATTACGAAGGCAGCATAGGAAAATCTGTACTGGAAAGCTGTAAAAATATTATTTCCGTAGTATTGGGAATTGTAAACGTATTCAGTGATATTGTTTCATATATCCGTCTTTGGGCGGTAGGACTTGCAGGTGCTGCAATTTCTGGAACAGTTAATCAGCTGGCGTCTGGCATTGCCAATAATCCGGAAGTTGGATCTATAATTGCACATGCATTGATATTTGTTGCAGTTATAGCATTGCTTGCATTCGGTCATGGCTTGAACATGATTTTGAACGTACTTTCGGTAATCGTTCACGGTGTACGATTGAATACTTTGGAATTCTGTACGCACATTGGAATGAGCTGGAGTGGTGTAAAGTATCAGCCGTTCGCTGATGAGTAAGCCCGCTGGCGGGCGGTGATAAATAGCAGAGCGTTAAGAAAATTGCGAAAGCAATTTTTAGCTCTACTACTTAAATAATAATATAAATAAAACCGAATAATCGGTTATTAAAGGAGTAAAATATGACTTTTTGGGGAAATCTTGGTGCTGCTATTTGTATGGGTATTGCTGCTATTGGATCAGCAATTGGTATTGGAATTGCCGGACAGGGCGCAATTGGAGCATGGAAACGCTGTTACATCAATAACAAACCGGCTCCATTCATTCTTACTGTATTTGCCGGTGCTCCACTGACACAGACAATTTACGGCTTCCTTCTTATGTCTATTAAGCTTAAGGCATTGGGTGCAGAAAACCCAGGAATGTCTCTTGGTCTTGGTATTGCTTCTGGTCTTGCAATGTGTTTCTCTGCTATTGCACAGGGTAAAGCAGGTGCTGCCGGTTCAGATGCTCTTGGTGAAACAGGAAAGGGTTTTGCTCAGTACATCATGGTAGTAGGTATTTGTGAATCTGTAGCTTTGTTCGCAATGGTATTCTCAATGATTGCTTAAGTAATATCAGAGTATAAAAAAGGACTGTTCTAATGGAACAGTCCTTTTTTTTTCTAAGAGTAATTTCTTAGAGCTTATTTAGCTTTTGCCTGTTTAACAAAGGTTTGAACACCTTCTACAACAAGAATTATTGCAAGAACGCTCATTGCAAGGGCAAAGATTAACTGGAACCAGTTACCCCAGAAGAAAGCGCCTTCGGCAGCAGCTACCATAGGCTTAATCTTATTGATGATTGTAAGAATAAGAGATGTCAAAGTTGCAGCAAGCATAAAAATCATTGGAATAAAGAACATCTTATTATTCTTTCCAGCGTTTCCAAGCCATGCAGCAACAGCCATTAATGCAATACCGGCGAGAAGCTGATTTGCGGCTCCAAATAATCCCCAGATTGCAGAAAGCTTAAGGCCACCAAGAATACAACCTATCAAAACCATGATAGCTGTACCAAAAAGTGGGTTAGCTAAAAGCTTACGGATTCCCTTAGCATCCTTCCATGTAGCTTCATCATCCTTAAGGAAAAGCTCAGAGAACATAAAGCGGCTAAGACGTGTACCTGTATCCAAAGAAGTAAGTGCAAATACAGAAACTGCAAGAGTAAGAAGAGCGTAAATTGTATTATAGGTTCCACTTCCTTCTTTTCCGAACAATACTGCAAGACCTGCACCAAATGCAGCAGATGGAGAACCAAATCCACCGTTCTTATACTTATCAAATACCATACCAACAGCAATCAACGAAATAATACCAAGTGCAGATTCAATAAGCATTGAACCGTAACCGATTGCTTTAGCGTGGCCTTCGTTATCAAGCTGTTTAGAAGAAGTACCTGTAGAAATAAGTGAGTGGAAACCAGAACATGCACCACAAGCTACTGTAATGAACAGGGCAGGGAACATTGTACCAAGACCAGTCTTCCATCCTGTAAATGCAGGAATATTGAATGTAGCGCTTCCTGTAAATGCAGAGCCTACAATTCCGATAATTGCAAGAATCATCATAGCATAGAGAAGAAATGATGAAAGATAATCACGTGGTTGAAGAAGAATCCATACTGGTACAAGCGATGCAACAGCAATATAAATACCGATTACTACAATCCATGCAGTACGTGTCATTGCAAAACCAACTTTCAATCCAAGAATTGTAATAAGTATAATTCCTACAATACCAATGATTGTAGCAGGAAGTGTCTTGAGACCGCATTTATTTGTGAGAATTCCATAAACAATGGCAAGAACAATAAACAAAAGAGAAATCATTGCAGTTGACTGTGCACCTGTAGGATTTGTTACAAAACCAAATGTCTTGGCAGCGTTATCGGCTGTAAAGAATGTTCCTGCAACAACGTTTACAAAAGATGCAATTACAAGAATAAGAACAAGAAGTGCAAAGATAATAAAGAGCTTCTTTGCTCTTGATCCCATTGAATCCTTAATGATTTCACCAACTGACTTACCATCATGACGGATAGAAGCAAAAAGTGAACCAAAGTCCTGAAGACCTCCAAAGAAGATACCTCCAACTACACACCAAAGGAATACTGGTACCCATCCAAATACGGCAGCCTGAATAGGTCCGTTGATTGGTCCTGCTCCCGCAATAGATGAGAAATGGTGTCCCATCAATACAGCTGGTTTAGCTGGTACATAGTCTACACCGTCCTGTTTTTCAAAGGCCGGAGTTTTTTTAGTAGGGTCAATTCCCCACTGCTTGGCAAGCCATGAGCCATATACAATATAGCCGATGACCAGCAAAGCAACCGCAGCAAGAATGATTAATAATGCTGTCATTTTCTAGATTCCTCCATGAGAAATATATTTTTTTTCAACAGCTTTTGATAATCTTTACCAAATCTGTTGAAATAAATGCCCTGAGTATCAAGTTCTACAACTGCAAGCTTAAAATTGCTCCAGCCGTAGAGACTGAATTTATAAGATTTGTATAATCTGCTTTTCTTTATTTGTCTTTTTATTTGTTCATCAATAGTTTTGGCAATAATAATAAGGCTGATATCTGAATTACGATGACCATTATAAGGTTTTACAAGTCCAAGTCCATTTTCCCAGGAAGTGGATACAAATGATTCAAGCTTTTGTGAATCTAATGCTGGAACTGTTGCAAAATAAACAAATTCATTTGAATCAATGTCTGCAATGTGGGCGGAACGTACTAAAAAATATTGTTCATTATGAGATCGGAATTCTGCTTTAGCACAGAAAGGATTTGGGACGTTGTATTTTTCTACAGTATAATACTGCTCAAAAGCGGGCAGCAGTCTTTCTATTGCTTCGGATACTTCCATAGAACTGACCTTTTCTTAATAATTTTAATTATAAAACTATAAACATTAAGTGTCAATTAAAAACTTTAGTATTATTAAATATAGCTTCACTATAGCGAAAACAGCTTTTTGCTGATATAATTATATTTATGAATACTAAAGTTGTGGCTATTGGTGGTCTTGGCATTACAAAAAAGCTCTTAATTGGTGGAAATAATCCTGTAACTGTTCAGACAATGTGGAAGGAAGGAATTACTGATCTTGCACAGGATAATCAAAAGCTTGAACGAATTCTCAAACAGATAAATGATTTGTCATTAATTGGTTGCGATATTATACGTTTTGCAGTTCCAGATCTTGAAAGTGCACAAGGTTTAAAACTTATTGCAGAAAGGACAGCAATGCCACTTGTTGCCGATATTCATTTTGATTATAAGCTTGCTTTGGAATGTCTTAAAGGTAATGTAGCTGCCATAAGAATTAATCCGGGGAACATTGGTTCCATAGAAAATACAAAAGCAGTCGTAGAAGCCTGCCGCTCCAAAGGTGTCGCAATAAGAATTGGTATAAACAGCGGAAGCCTTCCACAGGACCTTCAGGAACAGATTTTAAATGGAAAAATTACACGTGCACAAGGCTTATGCGAAACAGCTGTTAGAGAAGCTCAGATTTTTGAAGATTTAAAATTTGATCAGTATGTTGTAAGCATGAAATCCAGTGATGTTAAAGAAACAATAGAGTGCAACAAATTCTATTCTCAAAAATACAATAATCCACTTCATCTTGGAGTTACCGAAGCAGGTCCTCTTATAGGTGGTCTTGTAAAGTCTTCAATTGCTTTTTCAAATCTTTTACAGCAGGGAATAGGAGATACGATCAGAGTAAGCCTTTCTTCAACGCCCGAAAATGAAGTAATTGCAGGTGTAAACATTCTTAAAGAATGTGGTTTAAGGGAAGGAGGTGTTACTCTTATAAGCTGTCCACGCTGCGGAAGAATTGGTTTTGATGTTCACAGCTTTGTTGACCGCTGGCAGAATCGTCTTATGGCAATGAAAAAAAATATTTCTGTTGCAGTTATGGGCTGTGTTGTAAATGGACCCGGTGAAGGACGCCATGCAGACATTGGAATTGCAGGTACAAACGAAAAAATAATTATTTTCAAAAAAGGCAAAATAGTACGAACGGTTGAGGCAAAAGATGCCGATAAAGTATTTGAAGAAGAATTAAATTCATTATAAGGGATTTTATGAAAAAAGCTTTATTAGTTTTAATTTTTAGTTCTATTTTATCTGGTATTTATGCTCAGCATGCAATAAATTCAAAAAGTACAATTGCGTATAGAGATGCTGTAAATGCTTTTGAAAGTAAGGAATATGGCAAAGCTCTGAAATTTGCCGAAGATGCTATCCTTTACAGAAAAGAACAGATTACAAAAGATTATAATACAATTCAGACAAGTCTTTCTTCAAGAGAAGTAAAATCAGCTGGAGATGATATTCCTTCAATAATTCAAAAGCTTCAATCTCGTGATGAATATGACTGTATAGACTTAATTAATTATTACAATGGAAAGGGTAATTTTGGAAATTCAATTTCTAAGGTTTTGAGCTATATTCAAAGTCAGGAGCAGTATCCGGAAGCTCAAAAACTTATAGGTGATATTTATAAGCTTGAAGGAGAATACAGCTTTGCCGAACAGTACTATCTTATGGCTTTAGAAAACGCTGCTGTATTAGACGTTCCAGATGAGCGTTATGAAATAATCTATCTTCTTGCAGAGCTTAGCAGGCTTGAAAAAGATTATGATAAAATGGAAATAAGACTTTTAAACATAATTGGTAAAGAACAAAACGAAAGAAATCTTATTCTTGCACGTTCAATTAAAAATACTATTTCACGTAATGATAAGGGAGCCATTGAACGCTTCTTTACAATGTACCGTTCCGATAATTATTTTTCATTAAAAGCATACAGCCAGCTTGCAGATTATTATCTTTCTATTGGTCAAAAAGATAAAGCTTTAGATTACAGCTGTCTGGCAGTTATTACAGGCTTTACAAAGGTTTATAACTACCTTGAAAAACGAGACATAGATTTTGAATATAAAAATATTTCTGATTTTCTTGATTTGATTCCAAATCATAGAGATCTGCTTGAATGGGGCAGCAATAATCAGGTTTGGAAAAGCTTTAACACAATGTGTGAAGTAAGTTCTGAATGTGGTTATGATATCTTTTCTTATGAACTTTTACAGATTCTTGCATTCCATTCACCAGAAAAATACTGGCAGCAGGATGCAGTTCTTAAACTTGATAAGCTTGATGGAATTAAAAATCCAGAAAACTAATAGTGTAAACCAAAGCCAATAGAAAATTCTTTTTTGGAAACATTGTCTCTCCACTGTGTGTGAATTTGTTTTCCAAAGAATTGTCTTCCTATATCAATACCAACACTTCCACGGATTGTAATTCCCGACCATTTAAGTGGATAAACAATTACTTCAAGTCCACCGCCATAATAACCATCTTTAAAATTAAAGAATGTTTTTGTGATTTTATTATAGCATAATGCCGCATCAACAAATGGAGAAAGCTGCATATCAAAATTAAAATATTTTAAGAAAGATTTTGTAAAGTTGGTAGAAAATAAATGGATTGGTAAATCAAAATTAAGAATAAAAGCACTTGTTGTATTTAAAGAAGAAACTTCTGTATCTGTATAAAATTGAGAGTCACGAATTCCTCTTAAATATTGGCCAATCTGTTTTCCGTCATTCATTATGTATTTGTCTTTATTTGGATTAAACATATAAAAGAAAGTTTTTGTATTAACTGCAATTCCAAAGTTACGAAGAATGTAAGAATCTTCAAAAAGATTTATTTTCTTAAATGCACAGGCATTAAGTTCTATAACAGGGTAAAAACGCTGGCGCTGAAAGTTCCAGGTATAATGATTGTCTAAAGATGCAGATAAGCCTGTTCTAAGATTTTGTGACCAGTCAATTCTTCCAAAAGAAAGCTTATGACCAAAGGTAAATACAGGACTTGAAAGATTAGAATTCTGTTTTGAAATTCCATTAAAATCCCAGCAGACACTTGCAGAAGTATAAGGGGTATAATAAAGATTTCCAAAATAATTCATTTTTAAAAGAGTTAGAGGAGAAGATACTTTAAATACGTCTCCAAAATATATATTGTCTTTAAACTCTTTATATTCAAAGTTATTTACAAGCTTTTGATCCAATTCAAAAATAATACTTGTTTTTTCAAAAGGTAATTCAAAACGTAAACCTGTTGTAACATCCCATTCAGGCATATTGTTGCCAAAAGTATAAGAAATACCAAAATCATTAACCCACAAGGCATTAAAAATCCCGGCTTTAAAAGGATAATCAAACGTAAAGTTGAATCCCAATTCTGAATGCTTTGCATCTGATTCATCTGTAGGAATCATAAAATAAATATCAGAAGAAAGGGTATTTAATGAACCAAGAAAGTTTGAATCTTTAATTTTAAGCTTTAAGATAAGTCCTGTATTTGAATCATATTTTGGACCTGGAATTGCAAAAAGGTGAAAGGAATCTTTTACAAAAATTTTAAGCTTTACAAGAATAAGAGTATCAGTTTCTTCAAAGTCGTAATTAACTTCAATTTCTTCAAAGGCACGTAAGTTATTAAGCTTTGTTTTGTAATCCAAAATATAAGTCTCTAATTCTTCCTGGGAGTTAAAAACTTTTTTTGTATCTACCGGAACCTGTTGTGCAAGTGCGTAATCTTGAGTAGTTCCAAAAATCTTTGCGCCGCAGCCTTGTATGCTGTATTCAACTTGCGAGATCTGGTATTGCTGTGAATAGATTCCAGATGAAATTAAAAGAAAAAGGAGAAGGGTAAGAAGAAATGATTTTTTCATTAATATGCACCCCGGCCCTTAAGAACTACATAAACTGTTTTTATCAAAATCCATATATCAAGCCAGATTGACCAGTTTTGAATATAATAAAGATCAAGTGCAATTCTTTCTTCGTATTCTGTATCTGAGCGGCCCGAAGTCTGCCACATTCCCGAAAGTCCTGGTGTAACAGAAAGAACATAATCTTTGTATTCACCATAACGGTCTAATTCTGGAGCTGTAACAGGACGAGGTCCAACAAAGCTCATCTGACCTGCAAGAATATTTATAAGCTGTGGAAGCTCATCAAGACTTGTTTTTCTAAGGAATTTTCCAAACTTTGTAACACGAGGATCATTCTGAAATTTGCGTTCTTTTTCCCATTCTTCGCGCATCTGTGGATTGTTTGCAAGAATTTCTCCCAGCTTTTTGTCTGCATCTATGCACATTGAACGGAATTTCCAGCATTTAAATTCTTTCCCATTTTTACCGACTCGTTTGTGGCCGTAAAAAACCGGGCCTCGGGAGGTAAGGCGTGTCAGTAACATAAGAATAAGAAAAACTGGAAGAAGAATTGGAGAAAAAAGTACAATCAAAAGAATATCGATAAGGCGTTTTAAAAACAGATTGGATTTGAATGTTAAATTATGAGTACTTGCAAATCCAATAATTCCGGCAATATCTTTAATATGCTGATTTGAAGTAAAAGAATTCTGTCTTTTGGAAACATTAATTGTATAGCGGTAAGAAGACATTACCAGAGAATAATCTCCATGGTAGTCAGACATTATGGCAGTTTTAATATTTTTTTCTTTAATAATTTCGAGAATTTTATTTGATTCCGGAAAAATCGGAATATCGTGAAAAGTATTATTACTTATAACATCTTCATCATTATTTGGCTTTGGAAGGCCTGAATCAATAATGATGGCAGGTTTATAACCAAGATATTTATTATTTAAAAGACGTTCTACAATAAATTCTGCACTGTTGCCTGTACAGTAAATAACGGCTGGAACTCCCCACCATTTTTTATTCTGAATACAGCGCTTTGCAAATTCGCGGAAGCTTGGCAGAAGGAAGGTTGCAAAAATAAAGGCAAGCATAAAGGCTGCACAAAGAGCAAAATCATTACTTCCTTTAATGATATATGTGGTAAAAAGGTTTTCGGTTTTGGGAATAAAAATTGTAAGGCTTATGGCTACAAAAGAAAAAAAAGTAGCACCGCTGAATTTCTTAACTTCTTCTGTCGGTGGAATCATAATTCCAGGATATAAACCAACACAGCCAAAAATTATCATGATAAATGGAATATAAACAGCGTAATTTACGAAGGATTTAAAGTTGATATCATGAATGCGGATAAGATTAACAATAAAAAAGCCGATTCCTATGCAGAGCATTAAAACCAATATGTCTACAATGAAAAGGATAAACCCCGAAAGAAAAGACGAAGTATGTGGAAACTGTTCATTAAGAGAGCTTTTTAACTGTTCCTTTGTCATATTATTCTATTATACTCCTAAATTAAAAAACAATCTATAATAAAGATGGTTATATTAACAGTTAGTGTTTTTTTTGATATATTATGAATATGAAGAAAATCAATCTTATTTTTGCTGTTAGTCTTTTATTTACCGGTATTCTTCACGCAAAAGTAATAAATGATGGACAGATATTGCCGCCGGATTCTCAAATTTATAAGGATTTTATAAATCTTCAGGCAAATACAACTGTTTTAAGTTTTACAAATAATACACCTTTAAGCGTTAGTGAACTCAAATATTATCTTAATCAATACAATTATGATACTCTGGATGATTATGGCCGGTATTTATATGATAATATTTATAATGAACTGTATGAAAAAGAAGACTTATTAAAAAATCTTCCAGGTTTTAGCATTTTTCTTCATCCAAAATTAAATCTGGAGTTTTATTACAAAACAAATAAAAATATCCCCTGGTCTTATAATTATTATTTTAAAGATAATTTTATTTCCTCACCTATAGATATGGGCTTTGGCGAAAACTTTGCCATGGGTGGAAACTTCTTTTTGGGTAAGAACTATATTGCAGCTTCAAAACCGGAAAATTTCTGGAACTTTCCATTAAAATTAGATAAAGATGGCGACCCGAATGATGTCGAGTTTTACTTTCCAACCTTTGCTTACTGTAGTTTTGGAAAAGCCTTTGATAACTGGGGCTTTAATTTTCATTCAGGCAAACAGGGTAAAAGTGTAGGTCAGACATTAACAGGAAGTATTATTTATAATAAAACCTTCGAAACCGATGCATATTTTGAATTTGATATTTATTCACCGGTTTTAAAATTTACAATGGACGTTGTTCAGGTAAGTTCAAATCGTCATGATAATATTCAGACAGGAAGTAATACAGAACGTTATCTTTATATTCATCAGTTTGATATACGGCTTTTTAAAAAACTTAAACTTACATTAATGGAAGCGTCTTTAGTTGTAAATCCATTTTCTTTGCGCTTTTTAAATCCAATTCCTTTTATGCATCAATTCGGTGGCTGGACAAATTATATAACTACAGATACTTCAAGGATTTATAGAGAAGCAAATTTTTGTGCAGATTTTGCCTATATGTTTGAGTACACTCCTGTAAAAAATCTGCGGCTTTATGGAATCTATAATCAGATAGAAATGCAGCTCCCTTATGAACGGGGAAACTCCTGGGGAAGATACTATCCTAATTCAATTGGTTTTCAGTTTGGTGTTAATTATAATTTCTTCTTTGCAGATAATTCTTCACTCGGCCTGAATACAGAGTTTATTTATAATTCACCTTTTATGTATATAAAACAAACACCTTCTGCCTCTCTTTATAGAATGCGAATTGATATGCAGACAAAACAACGGGTTTATTCATGGATTGGTTCTCCTTATGGTCCTGACTGCATTGGAGGAGTTTTTGATGTTGAGTATAGACAGAAGAAATTTACGGCAGGTTTAAATTATTCTTTGTTGGTTAAAGGAGAAAATGACTTTACAATTTTTAACAGCCTTGCTCCAGAAACTGAATATTATGATTATTATCCTTCTGTTGAATATAAGCTTCATAAAGAAGGCTACAGTACAAATAAAAACTTAACTAATGATGAATTATATAAAAAGGCAATAAGCTTAAAGCCTTCCGGAAAACAGCAGATTTCAAATTCTGTTTCATTAAGAGGCGCTTATTATCTTAATGAACATTTTGAGTTTAATGGAAAAATATTATTTGATTATATTAATCAAAGTCATAAAACAAATAAAAATGAGTTTGGTGTGGAATTTGATTTATCAATCGCATATAAGGTATTTTAAAATATAGAGGTTTATATGAATAAGAATGTATTCAAAAAAATTACGGCAATTTTATTTTGCAGTTTGTTATCTTTAACAATGTTCGCTCAATCTAACAACACTGTTGATATAAGCGATGAAATTTATACTTTATTAAAAAATGCAGAAGTGCAGAATCTTTGTGATACTCTTTCTACAATTCGTCCATATACACAAAAATATATTGCCGGGCAATTAAATAAAATCTTGGAAAATCTTGAAAACTCAAATGATAAAAAAAGCTCAATAATGCGTGAAGTAGTAGAAGAACAGCTTAAGCGTTTTGAAAAACAGGACGGACTTTCCCTAAAAGATTTTACTTATAAAATTTCTGATCAAAAAGCTTCAATCCCTGTAAGTCTTATAATTGATACCTATAATGATTCTTTCTTTTCGCAAGGTATATATTCAGATTCAAAAAATAACAGCCTGGGTTATGAAATTACTCAGAACTTTAATATTTATGGTGACCTTGGTAATAGTATATCTTACCGTTCACAGGCAACTCTTGATCTTACAAAAATGAATTTAAAAGAGCTTGGTAATTATGATATCGGCTGGTGGTGGTATGATGACTATGGTGTACCCAAAGAAGATTTTTCTCGCGAAGAGCATTTTAGTGACCGAACAATAAAGACCTACAGAAACTATGCCGTATTACCTTACAGTTATAAAAAGAAATGGGATGGTTCAATTTATTATGCAAAAGGCGGTATGAATTCTGCTGGTCTTAAAGGCTGGCCTTTTGAATTAGCCGGTGGCTTTGCATTTCAGGGAGAAATAAAAGGTTCCTTCTTTGATGATTTAATCAATTTTGGAATTGGACGCTATAACCGTGAATGGGCTGCAATGGATACAGGCTCAAGTCTTGTATTAAACCAGAATGCACGTCCATTCTTTGGAATTGATTCTTCCGTAAAACCATTTGACTGGCTTTCGTTATCTATGTTAACAGGTTTCCTTGAGTTCCCAAATCAAAACCATATAAATGATAAAGCCTGGTTTACAACTGATGGACATGGTAATATAACAAGTTACAAAATTGATAAAAATGGTAACAAATATAATATTTTAAAAGATTCTTATTTCTTCCATAATTTGTTCTCAATGGCAGAAATAGATTTTGATCTTAAAAATATTCATTTTGATTTTGGAAGTACTGTAGTTTATCCGAATCGTTTTGAGTTAGGATATTCTTTCCCTTTAATAAACCGTTTATTCTATCAGAATAATGTCGGTGATTATGATAATATTGCAATATATTCAAATTTAAAATTCCAATATCCTGGTATAGGTTATATCTGGGGTTCTGTTTACATAGATGAGATTAATGCCCTATTTACTGATATTTTCCATAACACACGCTGTATGTTTGCATATCAGGGTGGTGCAAAATTAAATATTCCATGGATACCGTTTGCTTCGCTTTCTACAAGATATACAAAAATTGAACCATATTGTTATACTCATGAAGCTTTGGATCCGGAAATAAATCAACCTTATTACCCGCACTATATTTGTGAAAATTATACGAATAATGGAGAATGTTTAGGTTATTATCTTCCGCCAAACTCTGATGAACTTTATGTAAAATTTAATACAACTCCGTTGGCTTCTACAACCTTTGGATTAAGCTATCAGTTAATCAGACATGGAGTAGACTGGGGTAGTGAATCAGATATTTATAGCGGTTCTTCGCTTTATTCGGAACTTCCTGCAGGTACATATGGACCAGGTAGAAGCAATCTACATAAATACTTTTTAAAAGATGGTGTTTATGAATGGATGAATATTGTAGGCTTTGATGCTTCCTATAACTTTAAGCATTTTGGTATTCCTGTTCAGATTTACAGCTCTGTAGGATATGTTCATAACTGGTTTACAAGTATT
>JAILBH010000172.1 GCA_024681195.1 Treponema sp. | reverse complement strand
CATACCATCTGCAGAAATGATAATCATAGGACCTTCTTTATCGTTAAGGGCCTTGGAATCTTCTACGCTTGTTGTAAAAGTCAAAGAATTAAATCCAAAAGGATTTTTATGATGCTTTAAGAAGGCTTCGTTTACACTTTCGTCGTAACATTCAGGATGTACACGGAAAACAGAAGTTGCATTGCTTGCCATTGGAGAGTCCACATAAATTGGTACAACAGGAATCTTTTTCTGGTCTGTAAGAAGATGTAAATAGAAAACAAGCTCCTGTGCGCGTTCAATTGCAAAAGAAGGAATAATGATTTTACCCTTTTTAGAGCAGGCATCGCGTACAATACGGATAAGCTCCTTCATTGCAAGGTCATGATTGTCGTGAAGCTTGTTTCCGTAGGTAGATTCAAGATAAATATAGTCCGGAGCAGGCATATCTACAGCAGGATTACGGATAATCGGCTTACACTTGCGTCCAATATCCCCAGTACAAAGAATACGTGTTTCTTTTTCCGGGTCATTTGGATTAGGATTTACAGTCATCATTGCAAAAGCAGAACCAAGAATATGTCCTGCATCGTAAAACTCCAGCTGAACATCCGGAGAAATATACATTTTGCGGTTATAAGAAAGCGAAACAATCTGATTGGCAGCGGCCACGCAGTCGTTTTCATCATAAAGCGGCTTCCAGGTAAACTTTTCACCTTTTTTGCGTGCCTGCTTTGCAAGGAATTCGGCATCGTGAGCTTGAATGCGGGCACTATCCATCATTACAAGATTTGCAATATCACGTGTTGCAGGAGTTGCGTAAATATTTCCGCGGTACCCCTTGCGTGTAAGCAGTGGTAAAAGACCACAGTGGTCAAGATGTCCGTGGGTAAGGATTACACCTTCCAGACGGTCATGATCTATGTCAAAGCTGCGGTTCTTTTCATCCGATTCTTTACGTTTACCCTGAAAAGATCCGCAGTCTACCATGTAAAACCGGCCGTTTATGTCAAAAACGTGTTTTGAACCCGTAACTTCTTCTGCAGCACCAAGTGAAAATGCCTTTATGCTCATATAAACTCCTGTAAATATGTATTCATAAGGAAAAACTGCCTTACTTCCGCTCAATCGTGTCTGTCAAACTGCAGGCTAGGCTTGCAAGGAAAATATTTTTCTCGCTTCGCTCGGCAAGCCTAGATGCAGTTTGCAGCCCCGCTTTCGCTCACGTAAGTCAGTTTTTCAGATGTTTTCAAATAATAACAAGCCTTCAAATGACCATAAAATCATTTTCACGCCTATCCTTTATTTTATAACCAAAACCCCGATTTTACAAACGAAAATGCGTACATAAGTTAATTTTATAAAATTCAGCGTAAAAAAATAGCGGAAGACGGCTTGGGGATTCAAAAACACTCTGAAGTGCGGCCGCGGCTGGGAGCTATTTTTTTAAACTAGCTTGTATATAGTATTCACTTTTACGCATTTGTCGTTTATAATTATAATGATGTATTCGAGAGTTTTCGAAGAGCCTCCTGCGCATATTATTGAAAACGGAAGGGCTCATTTTGGTACATTTAAAAATGTCTCACAGCGATTTGATATTAAAGGAATGAGGGCTCCCTATGCAGGGATTCCACTTCCTTCTATTTTATCCAACATCAGAATCAAAAGCAGGCTTAATTATTATTTTTCTATAGACAAATATATTGGTCTTGTTGAGTTTTTTGATTTTAAAATAATCGGACTGGTTGAAGTATGTTTTTGGAACAAAGAGACAGGCAAAAAATATGTTTATCATTCAATCATGCCAACCAGACGTCGTTTTATTCCTAAGAATACAGGGCGAGGCATTTGTGCAAGCTATAAAAAATCAAAATATATCAGAATTTTCTGGGAAAAAGAGCATCAGATAAAAACAATGCGCTTTCATGTAAATAAAGCATCCGGATGGCCGGCTGCAGAAGGCTGGTTTCATTCCGTAAGAGACGATAACATGCGTGCAGAAATGAGCTTTGTTAATCCAGCACCAACACTTTCACGTTGTTCTGCACTCTGGCTTTCTACTATGAAAATCAATGGGCACCTGGCCATAAAGGGATCCGAACCCGATAATTCTTCGGGAATTGCGGCTATGGCAATGAACCGCTACTACTCCAAAACCTTGAGCAAGGCGCTGAGAGTCTGCGGAATGGGTAATATTGACGGAAAAGACATCTTCTTTTATATGGATGCTTCTTCTTCCGAAGCAACTGACCCGGACAAATACAATGATAATGCACTGATTGTAGACGGCGAAAAATCAGCTCTGCCTTCAATCGTTGCAACCCACCCTTTTGGACTAAACAAAGCGTGGATAATTCAGGATACAGAAAGTATGATAGATTTAACCTTTACACCAAAATCGTTGTACTGGCGAAACATGAATCTTATCTTACTTAGAGCAGCATATTCACATATCTATGGAACTTTTGAAGGAGTTCTTTTAGATAAGGATGGCAATAAAATACAACTTAAGAACTTTACAGGAATCATTACCAGAAGTTCTATGAGAGTTTAAAAAACAGGAGATTTTTATGGCTGACGAAATCAACAAAACTGCAGACTGGGAACCGGGAACTCTGGACAAAACCCGTAAAAATATTGGAAACATTGACGAAAAAGAAGCTGCAACAATGGCAAAAAAATTAGGCGGCCAGGTTTTGTATGAACGATCAACATCTTCAAGCAGCGGCCAGTCAGGTTCCGGCGGTTCCCATGGACAGGGACGCATTGTAAGAGCAGCATCTGGTGGTGGATCCGGTGGTTCTGGCAGCGGGGGTTCCAAACCAAATACAACATATCAGGCTCCACGCAGACACATTAGAGAAGATCTTCCTCAGATTCCAAAAAAGCTTAATAACTTAATAGACAAGCTCATGATGTCTTCGGAATATAAAATTAAACCGAATTACGGCTTCTTTAATTTTATAAGAACCTTACAGAAAAATGGAACAGAAAAAATTCTTCCGGAATTCTATCAGTACAAAATGAAAAAAGACATTGAGCACATGGAAACCTTTATTACGGTAATAAAGACTTTAATTCAGATTGCTCCTGCTACCTATAAAGCAAAAATTGTAAACGGAACAGATGTTAAGTTCAAATTCTTAAGAATGATTGCTTCCTGGGGAATGGCCGGAATTAAAGCAGAATATGCAACCCTCGAAAATGCACCGGGACCAGTTCTTGCCTGCGATTTAATTCATTATACAAAGGCAATCTACAAACCAATCATCACAGTATATTATTATGGAAGCAATAAGATTCCAAAGCTTATAAAGGAAATCTATAATGACCAGACAGCCTATGCAGATGCACCAAAAGACAAGCTTTCTACAATGGCAAAGCAGGCTATTACAGAATGGCTTTATATTGATACCGAAATCATCAAAAAAATGTATCCGCTGCTTATGCGAATGTGTTCCGACACCTTTGAATCTTATCCAAACTTTTTCTCTGTAAAAGTTGCCGAAGTTTTAAAGTTTACAGAACTGCATAAATTTGATCTTCTTTTGCCGGAAAAACCAAAGGAAGAACAAAAAGAAGCTCCTAAGCAGAAGGCAGAACCACCTAAAAAAGGTGTTAAAGATGCAACCGTTATTACAGGCTTAAAGCTTTTGGATCAGATGTTCCCTCAGGCTGGCTTTGGAAATCTTGATGAACATCCGGATATGTTCCCATACTTCCAGCCGCTTTATAAATTCCCCGACGGATTTAATATGCTTTCACCGGAAAATCCTGTACAGGTAATTGTTGTTCTGCAAAGAATTATTGAAGACTGTTTCCAGGGCTGCCGCAATATTAAGTTTGCGAGTCAGGATGGAGTAAAACAGGGAGCCGATACAATCACAGCCGTTATGGATGACTGGTCTGCTTACCGCGAAGACACCTTTGAACGTCTTTACTGTGAACCACTTATTGACCTTGTAAACTCAATTTATTCACAGCCAGACTTTGATAAGTCCCATATTGGTAAACGAACAATCACTTCCCTTTTGTGGCAGACAACCTATCACTTTATGCCGGACTTTAAGTTTGATAAGCTCATTCTGGAGCACCCAAGTGATGAAAGTAAGTACAGACCACTCTTCCACAGAACCGACTATGCCCGCAAATATCTTACACTCGTAATCAACGAATGCGATAAGCAGGCTCAAGCTCACGGTCCTGTACAGCTTATTGAAAACCCTTGGGAGCATTATAAATTTGGCATTCAGAATGAGGTTTCAAAACGCCTTGATGTACTTTTGGGTGCACAGAACAAAACCGCAAATACAAGTGCCAATAATGCAAATCTTTTAAAATATACTCTCTGCTTTATTGCAGTTCTTGACTGGTGGATCAATAATCCTGGAAGTCCTGCCTATACTATAGATCCAATGCATATCTACCGCATTTCTCCTAGTGACGGCAAGCCATTATTCTCGGTTCCATTACGTAATGACCAGAACAAGCTCTTTATAGAAGCAATTAAGGCTAATTACCAGAAAAAAGCAGAGTAGAATAAGTTTTATTAAAGAAGATTAAAATGCGTTTGCTTCTTCCAGGATAGCGTCTGTCATTTCTACAAGACGTTCCTGGTTGCAGGCTTCTACAATTTTTTCCCACTGAGACGGACTAATAAAAATGCTTACCCTTGGAGAATTAACATATTCTTCTCCTTCTTCTGTAGCAGAATTAAAGAAGATTCTAAAGTAAGGCTTATCCGGCTCAAGATACTGGGCATTGGTTATATAAGTAGTATCAACTTCATGAGAAAGACCAACCATTCCCCATTCAATCAATACATCACCTTTTGAATAGGCATTTTTCTTTGTAGGTTTTGCGTTTGGAATAGTACCGGCTTCATAATCAGCAAGATACTTATTTACAGCTGCTGTAATAGACTGTCTTTCTTTATAATCAAAACCAACTCTAATTTGATCGGCACCGACTCTTCCGTTAATAAAAAGATAATTGGTACGTGGGGCAAAGTATACAGAAAAATCAGAGATTTTTGGCTTTCCCATATTTAGAGTGGTGTAAAGATGAAAAACCTCTACATCAAATGCATTTACGTCTGCAATAAAAGTTTCGTTTCTTTCGCGGGGAGCCTTTTTCATAGAAGAACAAGACATAGTTGATAATGAAAGCAGAACCAGAACTGCAGCAATAACAATAGTACCTAATTTATTTTTTCTCATAATAACTCCATTATAATAAAACAATCCTTTTTTATAAATACATTTTACATACGTACTTATAAAAAAGGACTGTCTTTTAAGACAGCCCTTTTCCTTTGATATCAGGTTTTACCTGATACTTTCAAAGATTAGAAGTGGATCTTAGCTCCGAGAGTTACAGTTCCCTTCAAGTCAGCACCACCGATATCCTTTGCGTGCTCTCCCTTGTACTTAGCATAGAGAGTTGTGTTAGCAATGATACCGTCTGTTGATACTCCAAATCCATAGAGCATACCAAACTTAGATGGGTCGAGGAGGAACTTAGCACCGAGGTTAGCATCGATCTTCCAGATATCAAATGTATTTGAGTAAGCAATTGCCATGTCAAATGCATCTTTTCCCTTTCCGAAGTTAGCGAGGTCAGCTACGTCCAACTGAGCACCAATCTTGAATCCTTTAAGAGCATCTGAAGCGCCAGCAATGAGCTTGCTGTCGAAGAAGCTGAACAAGAATGACATTGGAGCCTTGTTTTCAAGAGTAGACTTCAAGAAAATAGATACACCGTCTGCACACTTATCAGGAACGTTTGTTACACTGTTGCTGAACTTTTCGAACTTAGCTTCGATACCATCTCCGCCCCATCCGAAGAGAACTCCAGCTCCGAGTTCCTTAGCCTTGTCTTTCAAAGCAAATCCAACACTTGGCTTCAAGTACATGTCACCAATTGGGAGTTTGTAAGCAGCTTTAACTGCAAATGCAGCCTTTTCTTCTTCTGTTGAATATCCAACACCTGCATAGATAGAAAGGTCTGTGATAGGTTTTACGTTTGCATCAAGTACAAAACCGAATTTCTTAGCATCTCCCTTCTTTTGGCCGTTGTCAGCAAACTGAAGGTTGAATTCTACGATTGGAAGTCCGAATGTGAATGTGAAACCAGCTTTATCTGTAAGAGTTACAGACTGCTTAGGGAAAGCCTTCTTAGAAGAAGTAGCTGTGAGGATATCACCACCACCAACTTCAAGAGATGGAGCCTTGATGTTCATCTTAGCATACATATCACCGTCGATGAAGTGAATGATTGCCTTTTCTACAGATGGAGCACCTGGAACAGCAAGAACGTTCTTCTTTGAGTAAACGATCACAGCAGAAGAAGAATCAAACTTGTCTTCTGTAATTTCTTTACCATCTTTGTCCTTGTAAACAAATGCTTTCTTATCAGCATCCCATGCCTCTGTGTTGCCGTCCTTATCCTGTACAACAGCACTTGCAAAAACAGCTTCGCCTTCGCCGTACTTGATTTCCCATTTTCCGGCTTTAATTTCTAATTCTCCCCAAAGTCCATCACCAGTAGTTGCTTTTGTTCCTTCTGAAACAAAGGTGAGTTTGAAAGATGCAGAAGCATCATTCTTCATACCAGTTGTTTCGTTGTCAAGGTTAGCAATCCATTCGAGAGAAGCGTTTCCATCGAATTCAGCAACTGGAGTAACGCTAGGCTCTGCTGCAAATGCCATTCCAGCTACAAGAGCAAGACCTGCTATAATTCCTACGATTTTTTTCATTTAAAAAAATCCTCCTTTTTTTTTAAAAGTTTATACAGACCGACGGTCTTTGACGTATAAACCCTTTTTTATTATCTTAACACGGGTTTTTTGGGAAGTCAACAAAAAAAATAGTTAAATTATCTTTTTGTAGCGCTTCTCAATATCTCTTATTAGCTTGTATTCAAAAGAATCCGACAAAGCTATCCAGGAGGCTTCAATAAGGTCGGCAGAAACACCTACTGTAGACCAGCTTATCTGGCCATCGGTACTTTCAATGATTACACGTACTTTTGCAGCCGTTGCAGCCTGCCCGTCAAGGACACGAACCTTAAAATCGACCAGTCGGATCTGAGAAACAAGCGGATAAAACTTCTCAAGAGCCTTACGAAGGGCAATATCCAGTGCATTTACAGGACCATCCCCCTCTCCAGCTGTTATTTCTATCTGTCCGTCAACCTCTACCTTGGTCTGAGCACAGCAGCAAACCCCTTCTTCGGGACGAGGATTAGAACCATTTGTAGTATAATAATGCAGCTTAAAGAACGGCTGATACTGCCCCAAAACCTTGCGAACCATAAGTTCAAAGCTTCCGTCGGCACCCTCAAACTGATAACCCTGCTGCTCCAGTTCCTTCATGCGCTCAAGAATTTTGTCTACAACTGCATCTTTTTTCTGAATTTGAGGTGCAAATCTATTAATCTTTTCTATTATAGTAGCACGTCCTGCAACTTCGCTCATAAGGAATACGCGGTTATTTCCAACAACCTCCGGCTCAATATGCTCGTAGGCAAAAGGATTTTTAAGAACTGCATCAATATGCATTCCGGCCTTGTGTGCAAAAGCAGACTTGCCTACATACGGAGACTGTGGCGGCATGCTTATATTTGTTATTTCTGCAATCTGATTACAGATGGCAGTAAGCTTTTTCATATTCTGAGGCGGAATACATTCGTAACCAAGCTTTAATTGAAGATCCGGTATAATAGTAGAAAGATTTGCATTTCCGGTCCTTTCACCAAAGCCAAGAAGAACCCCCTGAACATGGGTAACGCCTTCTTTTACGGCAATAAGAGAATTTGCAACTGCAAGTCCACAATCATTATGAGTGTGAATACCAATCTGTACCTTGCTGCCAAAGGTCTTTATGACATCTGCAACGGCATTGCGGCATTCATCAATCATAAAACCGCCCTTTGTTTCGCAAAGACAGATTACCTCTGCCCCACCTTCTACAGCTGCCTGCAGGGTCTGCATTGCATAAGCTTTGTCATCGGCATAACCGGTAAAGAAATGCTCTGCATCATAAAAAACATGGCGGCCGTTTTCTTTAAGATAGGCACAGGTTTCTTTTATCATTGCAAGATTTTCTTTGAGACTTGTCTTGATGATATTTTTAACATGGAAAGTCCAGGATTTTCCAAAAATAACGACTGTATCGGTTCCTGCCTGTAAAAGACTTTGAAGATTGGAATCTTCTTTACAAGTTAAATCTTTGCGGCGTGTTGCACCAAAAGCACAGATTTTTGCATTCTTAAAGCTAACCTTTTTAACTTCCTGAAAGAATTCCATATCCTTTGGATTGCTGCCAGGATTTCCGGCTTCGATATACTGAATTCCAAGTTCATCCAGAGATTTACAGATATGAATTTTATCCTGTACCGAAAAGCTTACACCTTCGCCCTGGGCGCCATCACGCAAAGTAGAATCGAGAATCGTTATTTTTTTCATCTATACTCCCATTCTTTTTATAAGGTATGGGAAGGCTGCTTCAAAGTCTACACCGTACCAGTTATAGTCTTCATGACTCAATGTCTGTTTTATTGATTCAACAACAAAATCTGCTGCAAGTGAATAAGATTTTTGGAGAGACATACCTCTCATAAGCGCTCCGGTCAGAACACTTGCAAAAATATCTCCTGTTCCGTGGAAGCTTACAGGCATCTTCTGATGGAAATACCAGTCAAAAGTGTCGGCAGCGGCATCATAAGAAACAATACCAATCTTTCCTGCAACACCTTTTAAATCGTCCTGATCCTGCTCAAACTGAACTCCCTTAAGAACAATTTTTTGTGCGCCAAGAGCAGCAAGCTTTTTAAGGATATCTTTTATATATTCTTCATTATAACCAGATTCTACATAAGGAATGCCAAGCATAAAGCTTGCTTCTGTAAGATTTGGAACAACAACATTTGCCTTGCCGCAGAGCTTTGCCATTGCAAAAGCAAATTCCTGTGTAAAGCCAGGATAAAGCTTTCCGTTGTCGGCCATACAAGGGTCTACAATTGCAAGAGTGTCGCCCTGTCCAAAATCATCGATAAGCTTATGCATAAGATCAAGCTGTTCAAAAGAACCAAGATAGCCGGTATATATTGCGTCAAAATGAATTTTTTCCTGTTTCCAATGTTCGCAGATTGGTTTAATGTCTGATGTTAAGTCACGGAAGGTAAAGCCCTTAAAGGCAGTATGGGTAGAAAGTACAGCAGTTGGAAGAACACATGCTTCTACTCCCATGGCAGAAATAATAGGAAGAGCTACAGTAAGCGAGCATTTTCCTACGCAGGATATATCCTGAATTGTGATAATACGTCTCATAAATTTCCTCCAAAATTGAAACTTTTAATTGAGGCATTCTAGCATAAAGAGTATTTTTTGTCATTGGTAAGTTATCTGCGCTGCTTTTTCTTGCGCTTATCAAGATACATGTTTATATCGGCCTGTTCAGCAGCTTTATCAAAGGCATCGGCAGGGCCCCAGTCTGTAATATGATATCCGATACTTGCACTATATGGAACAGAACTGTCTTTATTAAATTCATCAACAGCTGTATTGAATTTTTGTATTCGGGTTTCTATCTCTTTTGGAGTATAATGTCCAAGTCCCGCAATTAAAAATTCATCACCACCGTTTCGAACGCAAACCTCTTCCATTTCTGTAATTGAACGCATTGTATTTGCAATAAACGAAAGCCCTTCGTCACCTCGTGAATGACCAAAGTTATCATTAAGAAATTTAAGGCCGTCCATATCTGCAACAATTGCAAGCCACTTGTCTCCTTTTTTTGCCCTTGCATTCATAACACTAAGCGAATGATTAAGTCCCCGCCTATTTAAAAGATTTGTCATTATATCATGCTCTGAAATAGAAATAATCTTATTTCGGGTTCTGGTCATTTCTAAAGCATTGTTTATCATTCTTATATAATTGCGGAATACAAGAGCCGGAATATAATCTTCGGTAAGATTATTCTGAAGAACACAATAGCCAAGACTGATGGTATTAAAATGAACAGGAACAAAATAGAAAACCTGAGGTGAAGAAAATTTTGTTTTAAGGGCAAAGTCCGGAAGCATCTGCGAAACAGGAAAAAGCTTTTCGTGACCAGGCCCATAGAAAATATGATTTTCATCACCGGGAAACTGCTTGAGTCTGTCGGCAAAAATTCCCATATTCATCATAGGCGAATAACCGTCTTCAAAATCCTGATCCGGATCAATCCAGTTTTGATTAAAGCAGAAATAAACATATTCATAAGGTTGAATAAGATACTTTGATTCGTAAATTTTTAAAAGACATTCGGCAGTACTTGACGTTCCTGTAAGGATTTCGTTGGTATAACTTTCAAATAAAGTTCCTATTCCAATTCCTTTCCATATTTTTTTGTCGTTAAAATTCTGCTGAAGCATATATTGATTTTTACGGATTCTGGAACGAGTGTAAGATTCATCTTCAGGACAACCACAGGTAGAACCTATGCAAATATAATTATCATTCGGGGCTTTTTTTAAAACTTCTTTTGCCTTTGGCTCAAGCTCTTTATGAAGAACATTTACTGCATTAACGGCTGTTTTAAAAGTATGCGGCTGGTAAGAAGTAAGCGGCGGGTTATTCAGACTTGCTTCAGCCGTTCCATCAAAGCCTGTAATAATCACCTGTTCAGGAACTTTTATACCGCCTTTTATAAGCGTGTTAGTCAAGCCTATCGCCATATAATCAGAAGTGCAGACTACTGCATCCGGCAAAGGAAGTTCATTGTCTAAATATCTTTGTCCAAGCGCTTCGGCACTTGTGTACCAGAAATCGCCTTCGTAAATCTGAGACTCATCCAGATGGAGTCCGTGCTTTTCCATTGACTCAACTATACCAGCGAGCCTGATTTGCGACCCCTCAAAAGAAGCAGGACCGTTTAATACTGCAATATTTTTACAATTGTGAACTTCTATAAGATGATCAGTAATCTGAACAAAGGGTTCTTTTTCATCCGTCCGTACAACAGGATAATCTCCAAAAGGTATATCAATAGAAACTACGGGAACATGACATTCATTTTTAAAACGCTCCAGCAGCATGTTTACAATTGAATTATTTGATTCTTCCTGAAGTGGAATTGGTGTAATTATAACTGCATCAAGAAGATCAAAATTTATGAGGCTGTAAATATTTAATTCGCCCTTTACATGATCTTTTGACTGCGCAGAGGTATGCGACAATGGAGTAAAAACAAAAACATCATAATTATACAAATTTGCCTGAAAGAAAATTCCAGACAGAACACGCTGCTGGTAATCTCCTTCAGGACAAGCAGTAACTACACCTATTCTTTTTCTTTGAGGCATAAATTCCTATACTAAGCGTTTGCTAAATCTGACAGTTCCTTTAGCATTTTTGGAAGGTCTGTTTCCATGTTCTCATTTGTGAACTGACAGGTTCCTACCTTTTTATGTCCGCCGCCACCATACTTGAGCATGAGACTGCCGACATTTACCTTGCTTGTTTTGTTGATAATACTGTATCCGCAAGCTGCAGAACATCCCTGTCCCCCTCTTCCGCTTACAATCCATGCAGAAATATTCTGCTCGGGATACATGCTGTAAATCATAAAGCGGTTACCGGTGTAAATAGGGTCTACTCCGCGCAGGTCGGAAATGATAAGGTTACCTTCTGTACTGGTATGGGCCTTAACCATTTCCTTAAACTTTTCTGTCTGTTCATTGTAGACTGCGATACGTTCCTTTACATCAGGCATATCAAGGATTTCCTGAGTAGATTTGTCACGACAGGCTACCATGAGTTTTTCCATGAGTGCATAGTTTGGAACGGTAAATTCTCGCCAGCGTCCAAGACCTGTACGTGGGTCCATAAGGAAGCCTACTAAAATCCATCCCTGAGGATTCTGGATTTCGTCAATTGTAAGGTTTCCTGAATCTACCTTATCTACTGCAATCATAATATCATCGAAATTAGGGAATTTTTCTTTTCCGCCGTAATATTCATAAATAATTCTGGCACATGAAGGTGTGATGCGGCTTTCGCCTTTGTATTTTCCTTCCAGCTCCTGACGTTCAAATTCAGACGAGTGATGGTCAAACCATAATCCGCAGCCTGGTACAAAAGGAACGTTTGCAAGACAATCGTTTTCATTTATTTCTACAAGTCCGTCCTGTAAATCCTTTGGATGCGCAAATTTCCATGAATCTATTACTCCTGCTTCCAGTAAAAGTGCGCCACAAACAAGGCCATCAAAATCTGAACGGGTAACAAGTCTCATTGCCATAAAAATCTCCTGTGTATGTGAACAATAGTTTGAATATACTGGTATAGTTCAACTGCTCCCGTGTAAAATATACTCGGCCAACAGGGATGAAGTTGTCCTCGCATATTTTACACTCCGCACTTGAACAAACTCTTCATGTTAAAAAATGTTGTTCATATACACAGTAAATTATACACCCGTTTTATTAAAAAAAAAAGAATTTAGTGGGATTTTTGTGTACTTTGTAAGGGAATTTTATTATATTTATTATAGTAGAAAATATTTTGAAAAAAAATGCGGAGCAAAACAAGGTTCCTTGCGTGAGCATTTTTTTTCACACATATAGAGGTATTATAATGTCAAATAAGAAAATTCCTATTACACTTTTATGTGGATATCTTGGTGCCGGTAAGACTACCCTTTTGAACCGCGTACTTACTAATCAGAAAGGCTACAAGGTAGCTGTAATTGTTAATGATATTGGTGAGGTGAACGTTGACGAGCGCCTTATTTCTAAAGAAGCAAAAATTGAAGATTCAAGCAGTCTTGTTCCGCTTACAAACGGCTGTATCTGCTGTACGCTCAAGTCTGATATGGTAAATCAGATTGAAAAACTGATGAAAAGCGGAAAATTTGATTACATTATGATTGAAGCTTCCGGTGTATGCGAGCCTATGCCAATTGCTCAGGCTATTGAAACAATCGAAATTGGTAAGCTTGATAATGTTGTTGGTGTTGTAGATGCAAGCCGACTTGTAGAAGAATTTGATGAAGGAAAAGCACTTCTTAAGGAAGGAATTGACGAAGAAGATATTGAATCGCTTTTAATTCAGCAGATTGAATTCTGCTCTACACTGATTGTTAATAAGGTTGATCTTGTTACAGATGAGCAGCTTAAGATGGTTCGCGCGGTTATAAACAAGATCCAGCCTAGCGTAAAGGTTATTGAAACAACACGCTGCGATATTCCTGTAGAAGAAATTATTGGTACTGATCGCTTTGATTTTGAAACAGTTTATGCAAGTGCAGGCTGGGTAAAAGCCTTGGAAGAGCATGATGAAGAAGATGATGATCACGACGAGCATGAGCATGAGCATGAGCATGAGC
>JAILBH010000157.1 GCA_024681195.1 Treponema sp. | reverse complement strand
TTACTCGGCCGGAGCAGCAGGTTCCGGTGCAGCTTTAGGAGCAGGAGCGGTTTCTATCACATTGCCTTCCTTATCCTTAAAAACCTGGCCCGGGAAAACTTCGGCGCGAATCTTAGCTTCGATATCTTTGGCAAGCTGCTCGTTTCCTTCAATGTAGGCAACGGCATTTTCCTTACCCTGACCAATCTTTTCTTCGCCCATTGTGTACCATGCTCCCCTCTTGTCGATAATTCCGTGTTTAACGGCAGAATCCAAAAGGCTTGCAGACTTGGAAATACCTTTTCCAAAGTAGATATCAATTTCGCACTTGCGGAACGGAGGCGCAACCTTGTTCTTTACAACCTTTACGCGTACTCTGTTTCCAAGAGCATCTTCATCACCCTTTCCGTCAATAGTTTCTATACGGCGGATTTCCAATCGAACAGATGAATAGAACTTAAGAGCCTGTCCACCAGTTGTAGTTTCCGGATTACCAAACATTACACCAATCTTCATACGGATCTGGTTAATGAATACTACGATACAGTTTGATTTACCGATTACAGCAGTAAGCTTACGCAAGGCCTGGCTCATAAGACGTGCCTGCATACCCATTACAGCATCACCCATTTCACCTTCAATTTCTTTTTCCGGTGTAAGGGCTGCAACAGAGTCTACAACAACAATGTCTACTGCACCACTGCGAACAAGATTTTCTGTAATCTCAAGAGCCTGCTCACCTGTGTCCGGCTGGCTTACCCAAAGCTCATCAATGTTTACACCAAGGTTCTTTGCATAAACAGGATCAAGCGCATGTTCTGCATCAACAAAGGCTGCAACACCGCCAAGCTTCTGAGCTTCTGCAATTGCGTGCAAAGCAAGAGTTGTTTTACCGGAACTTTCAGGTCCGTACATTTCGATTACACGACCGCGTGGATATCCACCGATCCCAAGAGCTTCGTCGAGCAGAATTGAACCAGAAGGAATAACATCTATTCCTGTTGCATCTGCCTTGTCGCCGAGCTTCATCAATGCGCCCTGACCAAACTGCTTTTCGATCTGCAGTCTTGCTGCTTCGAGCGCCTTCATTTTTTCCGATGTATCCATCGGTGTAGAATTAACATTTGACATTCAGCCACCTTCCTCCCACTATATATATGGCCAAAAAATTGGACTTCTTACAAAAATTTTGAAAAATTTTTGAAAAATTTTTATTTATTTGTGGAATTTTGTTAAAAAACCACGTTTTTTACTTTAGATTGTCGGGTCAACCTTCGACAAGCTCAGGGACCAACTATTTCAATCCGCCCTTTATACTCTGATAAATGGCCCTTCCCTGCAGATAAATCTTATCATCCCGGGTACTTATTTTTCCAAGAATCTTTACCGGCTGGTCCGGTGTTATGTTAGGCACAGATGCAAAACGTACTGTAACAATTCCTTCTACAACCTCTCCCGACTCATAACCAACCAGAAGCTGGCAGGAATATGAACCGTCTGCATTTACAACTGCATTTGTAATCTTTCCGCCCCAGCTTACCCAGGCATCAAGATAAAGCGAAGGCTCTGCTTCGACTGCCTTGTAAGACGGATTATCTGTAAGTGTATCAAAAGTCGGCTCTTCAAGATAGTCCATGAGTACAGAAGCTTTTTTCTTAATTGAAAGAGAAGCATTTGAATTAAGCAGACGGTTAATTTCTACCTGAGCTGCGTTATCTCTGTGCTGCTGAAAGTAGTCAATTGCATCAAGATAAGCTTTTGAAATCTGCTTGTCGCTAAGAATAAAACCGTAAGTCTGCCCCGAAAGATCCTTTTCCTGAGCATTGTTTTTTTCTTCCGAAGAAAGAGTCAAAGAAGAAAGGTCTTGTCGCTCGCCTTTGTAATAATTTTTATGAGGGAACAGACTAAACACAAGAACCAGTCCAAGTACAAAACAGGCAGCAGGGGCTGCAACTGCAACAACCTTTTCCGGATTAACACCAAGCGGCGGATAAAACTGTTCAATACGTCCGGTATCTACCCATCTGCATATTGTATCATAATCACCCTTGGTACGGATAAACTCCATAGCATTAATGGCAATTTTATTATTTGGTTCGTTATCTTTTATTTCCAGATAATACTGCAGGGCACGTTCTGTATCTCCACGGCGCAGAAAAATTGCAGCCTGTCCAAGAAGAAGTCTTGTATCTGTAAGCTTAATTTTTCTTGCATGCTGAAAGTATGTTACTGCAGATCCAATGTCGCCAACATAAAGACAGGCAATTCCAAGAATTACATAATACTCAAAATTGCCTTCATATGTTTCTGCACGGCTTTCTAAAAGCTTGATTGCGGTAGCGAATTTTCTTCTGCGCATGAACTTCCATGCAATTGTTAATACATCCTGTGCCATACTTTTTACTGATTAGCATTCAAAGCAGCAATAATTGCGTCTAATTCTGCATTCAATGCATTTATTTCATCCTTGTTATTCTCTGGATCGCCTTCCTCAAGCTGTTCAATTCGTTCAATAAGGCTTTGTATATAATCACTTGAAAGCTTTTCTTTATCAATAGCAGGAGCCGGAGTTTCAGGAGTACTTACAACCTTTACAGGATCAGGCTCTGGTTCTGCCTCGACTGGAGCTGGTTCCTTAACAGGCTGTTCTTCAGACGCAGGTTTTGCCGCAGCAGTTTCTTCTTTTACAGCCTGAATGTTTTGAACAGGAGTTTCTTCTTTTGCAGCAGGTTCAGCAGCAGCCTGTGTATCCTCACCCTCTTCTTCGGCAGGAGCTGTAAGATAAGCAGCACCTCCAGGAATTGAATCTCCCGCAGCAAGAGAAATATAGAACACAAAAGATTTTTCATCTTCCGGAGCAATACTTGTCTTTGGCCAGAAAACACCAATAGCAGAGTTATTATAAGAAAGTACAGTATCAAAGGAACGGAAGGTTGTCATATCAGGCTCCCATTTCTTTGTATCAAGAGTTGTATAGTTTGCAAGTATTACAGACTGAACAGGACTTGCTTCTGGTCCTGCAAAAATCATCTGCATATTTGCCTTTGAATTTTTAGAAGTAAACCACTTAAAATCATCCGACGTGTAATAAACATGTTCACCCTTTACAGGAAGATCGTTTTCATCATAAAAGTGATGACGGTCTGTTTCTCCAAGAATTGAGTCAAATATAAGCTTTAAAGCAAAATCCTGCTTCTTTTTTGCCTGACTTATAATTCCTGCAGTAACCTTTATGCTGTCTTCTGCCTCTCCGGCAACTGAACTAAAACATTCAAAATCAATAATTACAATTGCACTGCGTTCTATTGAGTAGCGGATTCTAAAGCCCTTATCTGTTTTACGGATTGCAGATGTAACGCTTGCGTCATCACAAAGCTTAAACACCTTGTTTCCGGCTTTTAGATAGAAAGAAGTAGTTGTGTATTCATTTGAAGAAGAAACAACCGGAATTGCCTTTTCGTTTTCATCGACTGTAAAAAGTGCAAAAGTACCCTTCTTTGGATTTGCATAAAGCTTTACATTTCCTACAACAGTTGTTATAGGCTTAAGCGAAGTAGAAATCCAGCCGGTATAGTTCTTTTTGCTCTCTCTTGCGGCAGGAGCAACAGCATCTACTTTAAAAGACGACTGCTCATCTGATGTAACAAGCACTCCGCTGTCTTCATCGGAACTTGAATCATCATATTCAGAACTCTCTGCACTTTCTGTATCAAAAACAACTTCTTTTACGGAATCGTCTTTAGAAGCACAACCACAGAGCATAGTTAAAACTGCAAAAACAGAAATTCCAATGATTAATTTATTTCTCATCATTTCGATTTTCCTCTTCTATAAGCCACTGAACCAAACGAGCCTTTTGCTTTAAAAGCTTTAAGTCTTCTTCTGCAGAACTTGTCTGAGTAAAGGCATCTTCTTTTTGAGCGGCAACAATAACTGCCTGCTCCTGCTCGGACCTTGCAGCCTGTTCAGCCTTGAGCTCAGAAATCTGTGTTTCGAGCTCCCTTATCTGCTCTTCCAGTTCAAGATTTTTCTGCTGTGCATCAAGCAGTTTTTCTCTTGTGGAATTGATTGCTTCTGAATTATAAAGACGCAGCTGTTTTTCGTAATCTTCCTTTGCGGCAAGATACTCTTCTCCGGTCTGTTTTAAAAGATAAAGCAGTTTTTCTTCTCGTGAACGCTGCGCAATGCTTTCTACTCTGAACTGCGCAGCTCCAATTTTTTCACTATCAGGATAAGAAGTTATAATCTGCTCATAAAGAGCTTCTGCTTCATCATATTTGTAGCCGGCGTACAGAGATTCTGCAATATAAAAAAGTGCAGAAGGATAAAGATCATTTGATTCATTCTGGTGGCAGAAATCGCTCAAAACTATGATTGATTTTTCATATTCACCAAGATTATATAAGAGTTTACCCCTTGTATACTGCATTCGAGGCACATAAATTGATTTAGGATATTTTTTAAGGAAGGTCTCGGTATTCTTAAGGGCACTAACTTCATCACCTGCATAAATCTGAGCAGTAATGAGCATATAATTTGTATCTGCATTATCATATTGCGGATATGCAACAGTTTTTCTAAGCAGAAGCTCTGCAGAACTCCACTCACCTTTGGAATATGCCTTGCAGGCTTCCAGATAAGCGGAAGAAGAAGCGTCTTCGGCAAAAAGAACGCAGCAGAAGAGACTTGCTGCAAATAACAGAACAAGAGTTTTTTTCAAAACAACACCTCTCTTTTTATAACTCCCATTTGAGTTTTCCGTTAAAGAAGCATGAACCAGAAACAACAACATCAACTCCGGCATCCAAAACATCCTTTAAGGTATCCTGATTAACACCTCCATCGCAGGAAACCTGATATTGATAATTATTTTTCTCTTTAAGCTCTTTAAGCTCCGTAATCTTGGCTACACAGGCAGGAATTATAGTCTGTCCGCCCCATCCCGGATTAACGGTCATCACTAATATAATATCGGCACAATCCAGAATTTCCGACAATGCAGAAACAGGAGTTCCAGGACAAATTGCGACACCTGCTTTTTTACCCTTCTGGTGAATCTGCTGAATAAGGCGGTGTGCATGAGGAGTAGCTTCCAGATGGAAGGTAATCCAGTCTGCTCCGGCATCTGCAAACAAATCTATCTGCTTTTCCGGATTATCTGTCATAAGATGAATATCAAAAGGAAGCTTGGTAAGTCTCCTGATTGAGCGGATTAACGGTTCTCCATACGAAATTTCAGGGACAAAATGCCCGTCCATAACGTCAATATGTACAACTGAGCCCTTATTTTCTTCTATTTGCTTTATTGCCTTTTCCAGATTACAAAAATCTGCAGACAGTAATGATGGTGCTAAAACTGGTGTTTTCATTTGCAAATATTATAGTAGTAATCTGTATTATTTACAACATAAAAAAAATCTGCAGAATTTTAAAAAAATAATACTTGACAGATTGTAATAATGGGTGTATATATTTTGTTTCATTTTTTCTAAAAATTCACTATCTTTTATTGATTAAAATCAGAATCTACTATATATTTTAAATAAGTGCTATGGAGATTCAAACAGAAAAAGGTTTAAAAGAAGCTCTTCATTTCCTTGAAATTGCCGATCCGGCCCAGGCACAGCTCATTATAGGCAAATTATATGAGTATGAACTTGGTTGCGAGGAATTAAGCTATACAAACCGTTGCTGCACATTCTGGCTTGAAACTTCTGCAAGGCTTAAGACAATTACTGACTCTTACGAAAAGGGCCAGCTCCTGCTTTCTGACTGGAAGCAGTTCCAGAACTTTCTTTCAAGAGATAAGTTTATCTATAAGCCGGCCTTATATTCCGTGCAGACAGGTTATTTTACCAGTGCACTTGAATATTACAACAAACAGATGGAAGGGAACGAAAAAGACCCTGTTCACAGAGCAGAAATCTACAGAAATGCGGGCATCTGCTACAAAAAACTGGGAAATTTCGAAAATGCAAGAGTCTGTCTTTCGCAGGCTAATGACATCTGTCCAAACACTGCGTCGGTGCTTGCAGAGCTGGCAGACTGCTACTCTCTGTGTGGCGAAGACAGATACGGAAAGGTTTTATTTAGGGAAGCCTTTTTTCTTTCGGCAGAAGATATTGATATTGATTTCCTTGATTCGGAATTAATTAAGTGTCTTATCGAAAAAACAAAGGAAAAAGGTCATACGGGCAAAGCCTTTAAGCAGTGGATTCCTGTTTATGGAGTTTTGTGCGGCATTTTTAATATTAAGAGAGAGCTTACTTCGCAGGAAGTTGGCAGGCTAAAGCAGAATATTTATGCAATGGAAAGTGAATTTAAAGATCCTTCATGCAACAGAGATTTTTTAATTCCAAACCTGCTGAACAGTTATTTTTGGCTTATTGACCACTATGTGCTTACTCATGAAGGCGCAGCAAAGGTTAATGAGATATTGCTTAAGATTAAAATATTGGATTCGTCAATTTACGAGGCCTACATCAAATAGACAGGAGTTTTATATGGCAGAAAATTTGGTTCAGAGCGTACAGGACATGCTTAAGGAAGAAACATGGACCCGTGCAACTATCAGCAATTACACACAGAATAACTTAAAGGAACTGGCAGACATTGTAGAAAAAGCCCGCAACGAACAGTGTGAGGATGAAATTCTTGACATTTGTGAAGATCACCTTTCTCATACAAAAGACAGTATTATTGCTCTTTATCTTTCGGGTTTCTTCTCTATGCAGAAGGGACTTCTTGACAACACAGCCTTCGAAACTCTTGTAGATATTTTCCAGAAAAATCACAAAGAAGCCATTGTTTCTTATCTTTGTGAAAACATTCTTGAAGCTTCTCCAAACAACAAGTTTGCACTCAGAACTCTTGCCGAAAACTATCGCATGGAAAATAATGACAAGGCCTGGGAACTTTATACTCAGCTCGTAAAGATTGACTTCCAGGAAGCAGATGTTGCAAAGCTTTTGGCTGAACACCACGCAGAATCTAACGAAAAGCTTTCAATTGAGTATTACAAGAAAGCAATTCTCCGCTATATCAACATTGGTAACTACAATGCCTGTAAGGAAATCTGGACAATTTTAGTTCAGAAAATCCCACAGGAAATTGATTTCTTCCAGCTTTTGAGAAGAAAAATCTCAAAATCATTTGGAATTACCAAAACTACAAACCCAATGCAGGAGCTTTACAACTGGTACAAGAGCGAAGCTCCTTCTACCCCTGCATACTGGGATACAGCAATTCTTATTCTCAAGCAGAATCTTGAAATAGATCCAAAAGATGCCTGGGCAAGAAAGGAAATTACAGACTGCTACCGCGGTAAATACGCAGACCACAGTCACCTTGAAGATTACATCAAATCTTCTAACCTTACACAGAACTACCGTAACGTATTCGAAGCTATCAACGACTTTGAAAAGCATATTGCTTTTGATAAGGGAAGCTTTGTATTCCACAGAAGCTGGGGTGTTGGTATCATCCGCAAGCTTGACAAAGATACACTTACAATCAACTTTGGAAAGACAGGCGGTATTCACGACATTTCGCTCAAAATGGCAGTTTCTGCACTCAAGCCTCTTGCTAAGGACCACATCTGGGTACTTAAGGCTACAATGAACCGCGAAGAGCTTGCTGCAAAAATCAAAAATGATAAAAAATGGGCTCTTAAGATTATTATTCAGAGCTTTGATAATAACTGTGACTTTAAGAGAATCAAGGCAGAACTTGTTCCTGTTATCTTAAAACCAACCGAGTGGACTTCATGGAACAGTGCTGCAAAGAAAATTCTTGAATCAGATTCAGAATTTGGTGTAAATCCAAACGACATCAACTCTTACACAGTACGCGACCACGAAATCACTGCAGAAGAAAAGCTTTCTAACGAATTCAAGGCACAGAAGCTGTTCTTTGCCCGCATTGATATTCTTATGAAGTTCTTCTACAACGACATGACAGACAATTCAAGCGATATGTTCCTCGAAATGTACTCTTACTTTACAGGCTTCCTCAAGAACATTACTAAGGTTAATGAACAGGTTCTTGCTTCTTACCTTATTGTAAGAAAGATCAGCGGTCTTGATTCACAGTTCCTGTTCCCTGTAAAAGAAACATTTGCAGAAATCTATTCAAAGCTTGAAGATCCAAGAGTAATTTACGAAGAACTCAAGGATTCAAAAAATACAACCCTTAAGGAAGACTTCCTTGAATGTATAGAAATGCTTCCAGACTGGAACGTTCAGTATATTAGACTCTTCCCTACTGTTCTTGATGAAAAGCTCATCGACAAGCTTATTGCAAAGGGCTTTGAAGCAGATGTTCAGAAGCTTGTAAGAACTGCATTTGAACAGTTCAAAGACTATCGCGAAACAGTTATCTACTTCTTTAAGAACTGTCAGGAAAAATCATGGTTTAAGGCTGCAAACATTTCTTACGAAAAACAGCTCATCACACTTATTAACATCATTGAGCTTACATTCAGAGAAATCAACAATCACCTTAGAACTACAGAAAACAAGAAAATCAACAAGAACGCTTCTGACCTGCTCTTTAAGGACGATGCTCTTTACAAGTATCTTCAGACAGAAAGCGAAGATGCAGTTAAGAAGATTTACACTCTTATTGACGATATTGTTGACATCGATCCTAACTACAAGGCTCAGACCCGTACAAAGATTCTTGAAAAATATCCAGACTTTAAGTTCCGTGTATCTGAAGAAAAGATTACTCAGCCAAAGGGCATGATTGTAACCGCAAAGATGCTCGAAGAAAAGAAGGCCGAAGCAGAACGCATCCAGTCTGTAGAAATTCCACAGAACGCAAAAGATATTGCCGAAGCCCGCGAAAAGGGAGACTTGAAGGAAAACGCAGAATACAAATCTGCAAAGGAAAAGCAGCACATGCTCAACCTTGCTCTTTCAAAGCTTCAGGAAGAGCTCAATCGTGCAACTGTATTCGATCCAACAACCCTTACAACAGCAGTTATCTCTTTTGCTACAGTCGTTACACTCCACAACAACGAGACAAACAGCGACGAGGAATACACAATTCTTGGTCCTTGGGAATCTGATCCAGACAACAACATTATTTCTTACATGTCACCATTTGGTAATGCAATCATGGAAAAGAAAGTCGGAGATGAAATCAAGTTCGTTGTAAACGAGCACGAGTACGACTATATTGTAAAAGAAATCAAAAAGGCAAAGATTTAATCCGGCCTAGCGTCGGAAACCTTCCGGCAGTTGAATCTCCAGCGATTCGTTCCAGCTTTCTATAATGCGGACACTGCTGGAGGTTCCGAGTCTGTTTGCACCTGCTTTGAGCATTGCTATTGCAGTCTGGGCATTTCTTATGCCCCCGGAAGCCTTAACTCCCATATCCCATCCAACAACTTCACGCATAAGCTTAACATGAAACTCACTGGCACCGTTTGGTAAAAGCTGACCTTCAAGTCCTTTTGGAGCAGCAAAGCCTGTAGAAGTTTTAACAAAGTCGGCTCCGGCTTTTTTTGCGCAAAGGCAAACCAGAGGCAAGGTTTCATTATCTAAAAAACAGGTCTCTACAATTACTTTGATTACAACTTTACGTCCAAGCTTGGCTTGGAGTTCTCGTACAGCTTTTACTACAATGGCAATATCACTTCCTACTAACGAAATGCGGCCGTCTACAGCGGCTCCAATGTTGATTACCATATCAACTTCATCGGCACCGTTTTTGATTGCGTCGCAGGCTTCATAAGCCTTTACTTCGGAAGAAGCTGTTCCAAGAGGAAAGCCGATTACAGTACAGACCTTTACACCACTGCCTTCCAGGGAAGAATGGGCATAAGAAACATAGCAGGGATTTACACAAACAGAGGCAAAGTGATAAACAGCAGCCTCTGAACACAATTTTTGAATATCTTTTACTCCGGCTTCGGGAGCAAGAAGAGTATGGTCAATATAAGAAGCGATTTCTAATTTTGTCATATAAATATAATACACCATGAATTATGAAAATGCAATTTTTGAGTTCTTTTCTTTACTTGCGGAATTAGAGGTTATGCTGTATTATTTATTTGTTAACAACAAACAATTTTATAGGAGCATTGTATGTTTAAAATTACAGACAATTGTGTAAACTGTGGAGCTTGTGAACCAGACTGTCCGGTTGAAGCTATTACAGAAAAAGATGATAGACGCGTTATTGATCAGGAAAAATGCATTTCCTGTGGAACATGTGTTGCATCCTGCCCTGCAGAAGCTATCGTAGAAGAATAATCTGATTCTGGATAAGGGCTGTCTACAAAGGAGGCAGCCCTTATTTTTTATGGGACCAAAATAATGAGTGCAAAAAACAGAATCCTTTCAATTTTAAGATTTCTCTTACTGCTTGCGGTTTGTATTCTTGCAACCATTATACTTGTTTTTCCGCTCTGGAAGTTTTCTACCGGAGCACCAAAGGTATATACAGCAACGGTTCTTATTATTGCGGCAATTCTCCTCGTTTATCTTATAGTCAGGAAAATCATTTCAAAAAGCAGGAAAAGATGAGGCATAAAAACAAGCTTTTTACGTCATTCATTTTTCTTTTCTTTTATGTTACTGCACTGAGTTTTGCACAGCAGACGGTAAACATTGATGTAGAAAATCTACCAGAAATTACAACCCTTTCTTCCCGCGACAAGGAATCTCTTTATAACGAATATCAAAAAATTGTAGAGGACAATTACAAGGCGCTTCATTCTTCAAGGTTTGAACCGGACATTCTTTTTTTTAAGCACACTTTTACGCTGTCCGACAAGGAAACACTTCACTGGGGAGAATCCCAGCTTTTGTCACTTGCTTCCCGCTGTAATATTACCTACGAAACCATAGCCAGTCTTAACGGACTTGAATGCTCTACAGAGGAGCTTATCGGTAAAACCCTTATTCTTCCTGTGGTGCCGGGGATTTTTATAAAAGAAAATGCAGAGGATTGTAAAAATAATTTTGAAACCCTTTTAAGAGAAGCCTATGCCGACCAGGATCTTTCTCAAAGCGACGGCTATTATAATATAAACGGTGTAAATTATGTCTTTTTTATGGACAAACGGATTGTGCCTACACTGCGTTTCTTTTTTACAGATTCTGCAATGGGACTCCCTCTTAAAAAAGGAAGCTTCTGGGTTTCGTCCGGTTTTGGAAAAAGACAGAATCCTGTGAACGGTCAGTGGAAGGATCACAACGGAATAGATCTTGCGGCTCCGGAAGGAACTCCTGTTTATGCTATAAAAGATGGTAACGTAGCTTACTGCATAGAAAAGGATGAAACCTTTGGAAATTACATCATTTTAACGCACGATACGGGAAAAATGACCAGTGTTTATGCACATTTGAGTTCATTTTGCGTAAATCAGTACCAATTTGTAAAAAAAGGTGATATAATAGGATATGTAGGACATACGGGAATGGCTACCGGTTCACACTTACACTTTGAAATCCGACAGGGAGGAGTAGCCAAAGACCCTCAGACCAAACTGAACCTAAAATAAGGGGATTTAGCCTGATGCATTTATGCGTAAAAAGAAAACTGATTTTTTCTCTGCTTTTTACTGCTCTTATTCCATCCATGCTCTCTGCAGAAACCTTTAGGGTTGCACAGTGTCATGTGCTTGAGCTCAAGGAAGACCCGGCCTACTCAGCTTCTAAAAAAATAGGACTCAATGATGCGCTTTCTATCCGTATCCCTGAAGAAAGAATTTTTCTAGAAGGTATAGAAGTTAAAATGGAGATTCCGGAAGAAACTGCAACCTGGAGAGACTGCTGCGGAGCCTACATTTACGACAATATCCGTCCGGTTCCTTCAGAACAGCAGATAGACTTTTCGGGCAGCAAGATTTTCTTTGGGGTTCTCCCGGGCAAGCTTTCGTGGGTTTTACAGATTCCGCTTACAAAGAACGCACAGTTTAAAACAAACCAGTATACAAAAACCATTGAACAGATTCCTTCAGCACAGGGTAATTTTATTTTTCTGCGACTCCAGCAAATTATGAAAGGCGTTCCTGACGAAGTTATGAATTCAAAGATAACCTTTACAATCAAACCTATCTTAAGCGATAAGGGAATGTTAAAGGTAAGCCTCAAATATCCTGAACAGACAGATTCACAAAGCATTGCCGGTGAAAATGTTTCTGTTTTTGTAGATAACGAACCATTCTCGATTGAAGAAGGAATTGTACTTCCTACCGGTATTCATAATGTTTCCATAATCTCCGAAAACTACAGAACCGAAGTTCGCAAGATAAGAATTGACCAGGCAAAGGTTATGGAACTGCCGGTTGAGCTTAAAAGCATAGAACCGACCGTTATTATTACAGCTCCAGAAGGTGCAAAAGTTTATCTTGATGAAGAACCGTTTGATGCGTTTGGAAAAGAGATAATTCTTTCAGAAGGCGACCACAAAATCCGTTGTAAAATCGGTGATTACGAAATTTTAAGGACTGTAACTGTTTCAAAAGGCCGCACTTACAAGGTAAATTTGACCGTAGACCTGCAGATTTCTGAAAATGAGTAATAAAATCTTTATTTTGCATTAAAGATTTTGGCTATATGACCCGATATTTAAAATATCAGGGACATTTTCCCCTCCCACCCATGTCCCTGATTGCCTGATGGGCATGGCACGGTCTATTCCGTGCCTTTTTTTTTGTTATTTATTGAATTATATATACTTTTTTACTATAATGTAGCGTATGTTTAAGGTAAAAAAATCAGCCGTGGTGTTTTTGTCGCTTCTTTTTGTTTTTTCCATGTTATTTGGAGCGATTTTAGGCTGGGCACTTTCTGAAACTCAAAATATTAAAAATTCTGAATATTTTACAGAATTTGACAACGCTTTACCGACAAAGCTTTTAGATATAAACGGTGAGCTTATTACCGAATTTTCATCAGATGAAAAGCGCGAAATCATTTCATATAATGACCTTCCACAGCACATGATTGATGCCCTTGTTACACGTGAAGACAGGGTTTTCTTTTCACATACAGGCTATAGTCTTAAAGCCATTTTCCGTGCAGTTGTAGGTAAACTTGCCCACATGTCTTTAGGTGGTGGTTCTACCCTCACCCAGCAGATTGCAGGAACCCTTTACTGCGACCGTTCCGACATTTCTTATTCACGAAAAATCAAGGAATTGTGGTGGGCTATTCAGATGGAACGCCGCTATACCAAAAACGAAATTCTTGAGCTTTATTTGAACAAGATTTATTTTGGTGGTGGTACTTATGGTGTAAACGCTGCCTCCAAATATTACTTTGGTCACAGTGCTACAGAAATTACACCTGCAGAAGCTGCCATCCTTGTAATTCAGCTTTCAAACCCGGCTTACTATAATCCGTTTGATCATCCTAACAGAGCTATGACAATGCAAAAGAATGTTCTGGGTTCTATGGTTGCCGCGAGCTATATCACACAGGAAGAAGCCGACACCTCTTTTGAAGATTACTGGGCTGGCTTTGATTATACAAGAACTTCTGCTTCGGCTTACATGACTCGTGATGACAAGGCTCCATGGTTTAGTGAATATGTTCGCCGTGAACTTGGAAATATGATTTACGGTTCTGACGATATTTATTCTTCGGGCTTTACTGTAAATACAACACTCAATCTTGAACATCAGCAGATTGCACAAACTGTAATGGAAAAATATATTGAACGTGCAAATTATCTTTACCAGCGTGAACATTCTTCCCGTTCAAACCTTGCCTACAGTACATATATTCCAATGACAGAGCTCTTAGCACTTTTGTTTGATATTCCTTCGCTTAAGGTTAGCGAGCAGCGTGCCAAGTTTGTAGCAAACTCAACCTTTATTAATCAGATAAATCCTGTTCTGGACGTAATTTCCATGATGACCGGTACAGAGCAGCTTAAAATTGACATTGTAAACAAAGCTGTAACTCTTGCAAAACAGGAAAACGAAAAGACAACAATCGAAGGTACAATGATTTGTCTTGAACCTTCTACAGGATACATTGATGCACTTGTTGGTGGAAGCAAGTTTGATCAGGAAAATCAGTTTATTCGTGCGGTACAGGCAAAGGTTCAGCCTGGATCTACTTTTAAACCGCTGTATTATTCCGCCGCCATAGATTCCAGAAAATTTACTCCGGCTACGCAGATTTCTGATACACCGGTAGTATTTCATACCGCAGACGGAAAACCTTATATTCCTCAAAACTTCCGTGGAGAATGGATGGGTAATGTTTCGCTTTACTATGCGCTCATTCACTCTATGAATGTTCCATCCCTTAAAGTTCTTGATGGAATTGGCTTTGATGCTGCAATTACACGTGCGGTTGCATTGCTTGGAATCAGCTCAGAGGAGCTTCCTAGCCGAGCCTTTGTTCCAGGCTACCCTATTGGTCTTGGTGTATGTTCTGTTCGTCCTATAGAAATGGCCCGTGCATACGCAATTTTTGCAAACGGCGGAAAAGAAGTTACTCCAATGGCAATCCGTACTGTTGAAGACAAAAATGGAAACGTAATTCTTACACCTGAGCTTGATATCAGAAAAGAGCAGGCTGCTAAGGGTGATAAGATTCAGGTAATTACACCACAGACAGCTTTTGTTATGACAAAGCTTCTTGAACAGACTGTAAACGGTGGTGGTACTCTTGCCGGACAAAAAGGAAAATTTGAATATAAAACAGAATCTGGAAGAAGCTACAGAATGCCAGCTGCAGGTAAGACCGGTACAACTCAAAACTGGGCCGATGCATGGACCTGTGGATTTACTCCTTACTATGCTTCTGCCTTCTGGTTTGGTTTTGATAAACCAGGACAGTCTCTTGGTTTGAACATTACAGGTTCTACTCTTGCAGGTTATGCATGGGGTGACTTTATGGGTGCCATAAATGAAGACTTACCTTCTAAGGAATGGAACAAGCCGCTGGAGGGAGTTGTTGAAGCAACAGTATGTTCTGTAAGCGGCCAGCTTTTGACAGATGATTGTGGCGACCATAAAACAACTCAATGGTTCCTTGCAGGAACTGTTCCAACAGAATTCTGCCAGATTCACTCTAATCAGACAAACTCTACAATTGCAATAGCCCGTCTTGAAAAAGAAATGTATCAGTCAGGTCAGCGCAGAACCATGACTTACGACACAAGTCCTCTTGTTCTCAATCTTGACTTCCTTTCGGGCAACTACGACTTTAGCAAGGATGACTCTTTAGATTCTCAGGATTATACCGATGATGAATATATAGAAAATTCATCTTCTGACGATGATGATATTGACTATAATTATTTGATGGAATAATGTGACAACCTTGGAGGTTGAAAATGTTAATACCAATTTCGAGTATAAAAGTAAAGAAACGCGTACGAAAAGACCTTGGTAATCTGGAAGAGCTAAAGGCCAGCCTCCGAACTTATGGACTTTTAAATCCTATTACAATCAATGGACGCTACGAACTCATTGCGGGAGAACGACGTCTTACTGCAGCTAAAGAACTTGGTTGGACAAATATTCACGCAAACATCGTAGATAACCTTACAGAAATAGAACAGCTGGAAATGGAAATAGAAGAAAACAACCAGCGCAAAGAATTTACAGATGAAGAACTCTTAGAGGGTTACAGAAGACTGGAACGTCTGCGAAATCCAGGTTTTTTCTATAAGATTTATCTTTTCTTTAAGAAGCTGTTTCAGAAGATTGCAGATTTTTTTCGCGGCGGGTCTAAGAATTCCAAAACACCTGCTCCAAAAAACTAATTGCCTGGTCTGCTTCCTGAATAAGATTCCATGGCGTATTTATAACAAGCATTCCGCTGCCGTATAAACGGGGCGGATTTTTTTTATCTGAATCGGAAAGAACCTGTTCAAGTGAAGTTTCTTTGTGGGCATCAAAAGAATTCACACACAGTTCATAACGGTCAATCTGCGTGTTGGCATTTATTGATTTTACAAAGTCAGTAATCTCTGTAATCATACTTTTTATTTCTGCCTCCCGATGAGCAAGCAGCGGATACCAGAGCATAAAAATTCCGTTGGTCCATTTTTTATAAACTGTACAGATTGTCTTTGCAGCCTGTAAATAGTCATCAGTTTCTTCATAACTTGGATCTATAAGCACTGCACCACGATGCGTTACAGGAGGCGTAAGAGCTTTAAGCATTTCCCAACCGGAACGGTTATGAATCTGAACTGATTTTTTTGAGGCCGAGACTGTATCTGCGCTCTGAAGATTTTTTTTGAGATTTTCTATTTCTGCAGGATGAAGTTCAGAAAGAATCAGTGTATCCTGCCCACGCATTAGACTGTACTCTATTGCAGGAGATCCGGGATATAGATTCTTATCCAGATATTTTTGAACCAGATTTTTATAAAACCCAAGAGCGGGAGGAACCTCTGATTTTACAAGCTTTAAGATGCCCTTTTGTGCTTCATTTGTTTTAAGGCTCCGGTTATCGAGCATATCATAAAGCCCGCTTCCTGCGTGAGTATCATACAGAGTATATGGCTTTTCTTTTTTGTTCAGACCTTGAATTACAGAACAAAGGACATAGTGCTTGAGTATATCTGCATGATTTCCCGCATGATAAGCGTGCTGGTAAGAAAGCATTATTATTTAGCAGTTGAAGGCATAAAGTTTGGAATATTCAAAAGCTTTTTCTTAAAGGCCATTGATTTAATTCTACCCTTAATTGTTTTTACTAAAGCGGGATCCATTTTTTCTGTTTTACCGCGTGCAACCTTTTCCAAATCTGCATAGGTAAAACCAAGTTTGTCTTCATCTGTCATGCCCGACATTCCATCAGAAGGAGCTTTTTTTACAAACTCCTCCGGAAGTCCGAGTGCAAGTCCAAGCTTTATAACTTCACTTACATAAAGATTTGCAAGTGGAGCAAAGTCTCCGGACCCGTCACCCCATAAAGTAAAATAACCTACAAGGCATTCGCTTTTGTTTCCGTTGTTTGATACGCGGCAGTTACCTTCTATAGCTGCAATGCTGTATAAGGTTACCATACGCAAACGTGCAGGAGTGTTTGTATTGTACTGAGCTGGAGTTACTCCAACCCCCAGAACTTTTTTAAGCTCGCAGGTAAGTCCGCGGTATGCATCTTCAATATTTACTGTGTAATTTTTTATTCCAAGAAATTTACAGATATTTTTTGAATCTTCAATATCTGACTGTATACCATTTGGCATCATTACACCAATTACACGATCTTTTCCAAGAGCAGCACAGCACAAAGCTGCAACAGTGGCAGAATCTTTTCCGCCTGAAATTCCTATTACGGCTTTTGTCTCGCTGTTGCCGTTTTTTGCAAAGTAGTCTTTAACCCAGGCTATTGCCTCGCTTTTAATACTCATATTTACCTCATTATAAGTCCGTCAGAACCAGCCGAGATGTTTACATTAGAACCTTCGGCTATTTTACCCGAAAGCAGTTCTTTTGCCAACGCATTTTCTACATAAGTTTGTATAGCACGTTTTACAGGGCGGGCACCCATATCAGGATCGTAACCAGCCTGACACAAAAAGTCCAAAGCACTTTGATCAAAGTTTAATTTAATCTTGCGGTCATCAAGACGGGTCTGGACACGCTCAAGCTGAAGCTTAACAATTGAAGCAATGGCATCTTTTCCAAGCTGATTAAAGATTACAGTTTCATCTATTCGGTTTAAAAATTCCGGACGGAAGAAATCTTTAAGCATTTCCGGCTTAAGATTACTTGTCATGATGATAATTGTATTTTTAAAATCTACAACCCTGCCCTGTCCATCGGTAAGTCGTCCATCATCCAGCACCTGCAGCAGAACATTAAATACATCCTGATGAGCTTTTTCAATTTCATCAAACAAAATTACACTGTACGGGCGACGGCGGACTGCTTCTGTAAGCTGACCACCTTCATCATAGCCAACATATCCAGGTGGCGCTCCAATAAGACGCGTAACACTAAATTTTTCCATATATTCACTCATATCAATTCTAGTGAGTGCCTTTTCATCATTAAACAGAAAATCTGCAAGAGTTTTTGCAAGCTCTGTTTTTCCAACACCGGTTGGCCCCATAAAAAGGAAGCTTCCCAGAGGCCTGTTCGGATCACTAAGTCCGCTCCTGTTACGGCGGATTGCATCGCTTACAACCTGTACTGCCTGATCCTGCCCTACAACACGTTTATGAAGCACGTTTTCGAGCTCCATATATTTCTGCTTTTCGCCGGTGAGCATTTTTGCTACAGGAATACCGGTCCAGCTGCTTACAACCTTTGCAATATCTTCTTCGGTAACGGACTGACGTAAAAGAGAATCTTTGTGATCGGAATCCGGCTCCTGTTCCCTTTTAGCTGCTTCGGCAATTTGCTTTTCGAGTTCAGGAATTATGCTGTATTTTAATTCAGCTGCCTTTTCCAGATTTCCTTCACGGGTATATTTTTCTTCATCAAAGCGAGCCTGTTCAAGTTGTTCTTTGGCTTTGCGGCTCTGATCTATTTTGTTTTTTTCGTTCTGCCACTGAAGGCGCATTGCCTCTTTTTTTGCATTTAATTCTGCAAGCTCCTTGTCCAGTTTAGAAAGCCGTTCAAGACTTGCTTCATCGTTTTCTTTAGATAAAGACTGTCGTTCAATCTGAAGCTGGAGTACCTTTCGTTCTACCTGATCAAGCTCAACAGGCTGACTTTCTATTTCCATCTTAAGACGGCTGGCAGCTTCATCTACAAGGTCAATTGCCTTATCCGGCAAAAAACGTGATGTTATATAACGGTTGGACAAAACAGCAGCAGCAACGAGAGACTCATCTTCAATTCTAACCCCATGATGTATTTCGTACTTTTCGCGAAGTCCTCGTAAAATTGCAATTGTATCCTCTACACTAGGTTCTGCACAGTAAACCTGCTGGAATCTTCTTTCGAGCGCCGCATCCTTTTCTATATATTTACGATATTCATCCAAAGTTGTAGCACCAATTGCACGAAGCTCTCCACGGGCAAGAGCCGGCTTGAGCAGATTTGAAGCATCCATACTTCCTTCGCTGGCACCAGCGCCTACCAGTGTATGTAATTCATCAATAAAGAGGATTATCTGCCCTTCAGATTTCTGAACTTCCTTAATAAGCGCCTTAAGTCTTTCCTCAAACTCTCCACGGAATTTTGCTCCGGCAACCAGGCTTCCAAGATCCAGAGCCAGAAGACGCTTGTTTTTAAGACTATCAGGAACATCCCCGCTTGCAATACGTCTTGCAAGACCTTCTACAATTGCAGTCTTACCTACTCCAGGTTCCCCTATTATTACAGGATTATTTTTTGTACGGCGGCAAAGCACCTGCATTACACGCCTTATTTCTTCATCTCGTCCAATTACAGGATCTATCTTGTCCTGACGTGCTGCAGCCGTTAAATCCCGGCAGTATTTTTCCAGCGACCGCATGGTACTTTCCGGATCCTGAGAATCAACACTCTGATTCCCACGTACAGATTTTAAAGCTTCAATAATAGCCTTGTGATTTATTCCGCATTTTTTGAGAAGTTCACCTGCCTTTGTGTCAGATTGTGAAATTGCAAGAAGAAGATGTTCTGTCGAAAGATACTCATCTTTAAGCGCAGACATTTCCTTTTCGGCATTCGCAAGGATTTTCTGCATCTGAGAAGAAAAGTAAACCTGAGCTGCCCCGGAAACCTTTGGAAGTTCACGAACCAGATCTTTTACCTTATTATTGAGTTCAACAGCATTAACACCTACGCGTTCAACAACAGGAACAATTAATCCATCCTGCTGCTCAAGCAGAGCTTCAAGAAGATGCTCTGGTGCAATTTCTGCGTTATCATTTTTATTTGCAATTGAAGAAGACTCCTGAAGAGCCTCCTGCGTTTTTATAGTAAAATTTTCGTAATTCATAGACATCACCTATCTATGAAAATAATAACAATTTATGAGAACGGCAAGTAATTTTTGAGAATTATGGATTGCCACGCCCTTTGGGCTCACAATGACGCTACAGTTCGCCGTCTTCTTCGTGACCAAATTCGCATACAGCTTTTGTAATTTCTGCATACTCAATCTGTTCAAGAGTATTGCGGTTTTTCTTAAAGAGTTTAATTTCTCCGGTTCCGGTAGAGCCCTGAAGCACGCTCAAGACCTTGCGGTTACCTTCCGGTAATTCAAAAACTCTGTTAGAAAGTTCTTTTACCTTACAGTAAACATCTATATCCAGAACCCAAAGCTTGTTGTTTATGCTTACAGACCAGTGCAGTTTATTATCCTCTGGTTCTTCACCTTCAGGAGCCTGGATACAATCGCAAACACAGGTATACTGTCTTTTACTTAATGTAGCCGGGAAAATAATATCGGAGCCTTCAAAGCCGCCAATAAATGCAACCTTGTTTTCAAAAAGTCCCTGAATTGCAAAGAAAGAATTTTGAAGAACTCTTCCAGAAATAATGCTTGTAAGACTTGCAGAAGAAATATGAAACCAGTCATAAGGGAAGGTTTTTCCCCAGTAGCGGTCCATATAACCCATACATTTTCTTGGTTCAACAATGTAATCTGCACCATCAAAGCTTATCATTCCTGAAAAATTTGTCTTAATTCCAAACGGGAACCAGCGTTCAGAAGAATTTTTATAACCCTCTTCCATATCGCGGATTACTTCATATTTTAAGTTCCAGGACGCATAGCCCTTATCACTAAGGTATTCAGGATGCTTTTGATAATCCTCTTCTGTAATATTAATATAACCGCTTAATTGATCTTCAGAAAAGAGCTTATTTTCCATCTGAATTGTAAACGGTTTACTTGAAAATCGCATTGATTTTATTGAATGATAAGCGCAAAGCTGCTTTGATTCAGCACCCATCATACCGACTCTTACTACAACATAAGAAGGCTGAACGATTGTTTCTGACTGCAGGTTTCTGGCTGCAATTGTTCCTGCAAGAGTATATTGTAAATCTTCTTCTGTGATTGAAACACGAGGTTTAAAGCCAAGGAGTGGCTCCGACGGGGATAATGCCGGATTAAGCATTTCCAATTCTATAAAAAACAACTGTTCTGTTGCAGAATTCTTTTCAAGACCTGTAAAGAAACAACGCCAGAAGTTTACACCTATTTTTTTGGAAGCTCCGGATAATCCGTATTTGCTATCTTTTATATTCTTCTTTGAAGCAGCCATTATTAAAAATCACCTTAAAATATATTTTATCTCTCTTATTTTCGGTATTTAACAAATATATTTTAGTGTTTTTTTTAACTGCTCTACTTTGTTCTAGTCAAAAAGTTTGTCTATAGACTTAGTCAGTTCTTTCTGCTCTTTTGGAAAGTTGGCATTTAAGAATTCAAAGCATTCTACAGCTGCCTTTTGAGTGTGTTCATACCAGATTGCATATAATTCTGTATTAATATCACTACCTGGAAATGGAGCACCCTGAACATCTGAAACAAGGTCTCGAAGCATCTTTATACATTCTTTTGTTTTCTTATCCATAAGTCACTCCTGTACAAACTATTATAACGGCAAATCAAGATTTTTTCCATAGGATTCTTTAGATTTATCACAGAAAATGGTTTTGTGGGATTCTTTAGCTGCATTCTGGACTACTCTCTGGGCTGCATCCTGAACATCCTTAAGCTGAACTTCAAGGAGTCGGTCTACTCTCTGCTGTTTAAGGCCGTTATTTGCATAAACAAAGGTTTCAAAAGCCTGCTTTCCCCTGTCGCGAGGTGTAGCAGGTGTAATTGCATCTCCATAGCATGAAACAATTGCCTTTTCCACATCTTCATCACTCAAGCTGGTTTTAGCAGCTTCTTCAAGACAATCAGTAAGTAAATCTGAATGTTTTTCAGGATCAGGATCACGATAAGTAGAAAGCTTAAAGAGTTTTTCTCCGGAATCAATTCCTGCCCAGGCACCGTAGCAGCCGCCTGTAGTACGGAATTTTTCCCACATAATGTGTCCGTTGAGCCAGTTAGTATAAACAAGCTCCGAAGCAGCTTCTTTTGTTAGAGTCTGTGAGCCCGGAATTACAACAGCTGAATATCCGGTCTGAGATTCTGTCTTAAGAGCTTCTTTTGTATGGTCTCCCTGAACATTTTCTGCAGAAACAACATAAGGTAAAAAGTCTTCCAGCTTATAGTTTTTAGAAGGCAGCAGCTTTGTAATACCTGCTTCGCGCGCAAAGGTTTCCATCATAGGCATGAGCTTTGCAAGAGAATCCTTGTCTGCAGTAACGTGAATTATACCACCGGCTTTAAGGCTTTCGCGGTAGATGTATTCAAACTGTTTTAAGATTTGCTTTGCGTCCTTTTCTTTATAAGCGGCAACTGTGTATAGCTGGGTTACACCCCAAAGGATTTCCGCAAGAGCATAACCTTCACTCCAGGTTGCAGTACAGCGTTTAAATGCAAGCCCCTGTCCGTCATTTACAAGACTCGCTTTTTTACCGGCACGCTGCTCCTGAATAAGGGTCTTGAGACGAGCGGCATCTTTAAAATCCATCTTTGTAATGATTCTGGCAAGAAGCTCAAGAGTTTCTTTTGCATTTTGGGTAAGAGCCTTGCCGCTAACACCAATCCATTTGCGGCCTAAGAAATTATAGGCTTCGTATTTTTTTGCAAGCTCCTGACACTGTGGTGCATCATAAACAGAACCTACAAGGATTCTTCCCCATACATCACCCATGAGGCAGGCAGATTCTGCAATACACTTATCCCAGCGCTCGCCGTTCCAGCCAATATTAGTAATTGCATTTGAAAGGAACGGAACATGCATAAAGTACTTTGGATCCAGACGATCAAACGGGAAAAGAACATCTATATAAAAGATTCCGTTGGTTTCTTCGTCGCTTATAAAAAGAGGAATGTCTGAACCGTCGGCACCCTTTATGGTTTTGAGTTCAATTTTTGGTTCGTCTACAGTTTTTTCAAGCTCGCTCACTTTTGTATGAGGAATACATGCAAGCTCCTCCGGGGTTTCTACACGAGCCTGGTTTTGATGCAGACGCTCCAGGTCTTTTTTAAGGGCTTCTTTGTCTGCAGACTCACCAAGCTTTTGAACAAGAGCTGTTTCTGCCTTTGCTCTGTCGGTAAGATAATCAGCAGAAGGACGCACAATCAGGCGGCACTCAGGTTCATTGTTCATAAAATACTTTTTGATGAGCTTTTGAACCAGCTGTTTGTCGGATTTAATGCGTTCCTTTAAGGCTTCAAACTTTGTAATTGGATCCAGCTGGCTTGTACAGGCTTCTCCCCATACCCAGCCTTTAAGCGCCTTTTCCATAATATTTATTGAATAAGGTCCCCACCAGCGGTTTTCTTCACGCAAGTTAAAATCAATTCCCATAACCGCAGAGTCTATATCTTTTTGAGAAACGCCTTTTTTATAAAGCTTTTGAATCTGTTTTTCCAGAAGGGCAAAAACCTTTTTTTCACTTCCCTCTTTTATACCGCCAATTCCAAGCACCCAGAATTCTTCCTGGAACTGCCCGAAGTTTCCTGTATAAGGAATGTCTCCAAGCCCGGATTCCTTTATTGCCTTTGAAAGAGGCGAACTATCGTTTCCAAGAAGAACCTCTCCAAGAAAATATTTTTCCATATCCGGGCGGCCAGTATATTTTGCAATAACTGCAAGGTTTCCTGTAGCACCCTGTTCCGGAGCTGTTTTTTCCAGAAAAACAGACTTATCCAGTTTCTTGAGCTTGAGCAATTCTTTTACCTCGGGCTTCACATACGGAAGCTTCTGGTCTGCATAAGGAACATCGGCAGTGCAGTTGTATTTTTGCTCCAGACGGCGCATGTATTTCTGGTCCATAAAGTCCAGCTGGTCGGCTGTAGAAATATCTCCATAAAGTAAAAGACAGCAGTTATCAGGACTGTAAAAGGTTTTATGAAAGTCCAAAAAATGTTCATATGTAAGCGACGGAATATCTGCAGGGTCTCCACCGCTCGAAAAAGCAGGATATGAATCCGGGAACATTGCAGCAAGAATTTCATCATTTGCAATCTGATAGAAGGTTGTAAAGTTTGCCTTCATTTCGTTATAGACAACACCCTGAATGCTAAGATTACCCTGGTCGTCCATCTCCAGGCGATGACCTTCCTGAATAAAGGTGTCGTGTGTAAGCTTTGGGAAAAATACGCTGTCTGCATAAACGTCCATCATATTAAAATAGTCGCTGCGGACAAGAGAAGCGCCTGGATATACCGTTTTGTCCGGATAGGTCATGGCATTTAAAAAGGTATAGATACTCTGGCTGCCCAAAGTTGTAAACGGCTCTTTAAGAGGAAATTTTTCGGATCCACACAGACAGGAATGCTCCATAATGTGGGCTGCACCCATAGAATCCTTTGAAACTGTGCGGAAAGCAAACGCAAAAAGATTTTCGTGATCAGGCTTTATAAGATGAAAAACTTCAAGCCCTGTGCGCTTGTGTCGCAGAAAAACCGACTTACATTTATAGTCTGGCACGTCTTCTATTTTTAAAAGAATAAAGCCTTTGTATTCTTTTCCAAGGTTGTCCGGGTTTAGAAAGTCAAATCTGTTCATATAATTCTCCAAAGTTGTAAACCTAAAAATTGCTTTCGCAATTAATTTAAGTCGCAGAGCTTACCAAGTTTCCTTCGGAAACTTGCGGTTTGCTATTTAACACAGGCCGCCAGCGGCCTAACACATATAGGCCTCTTCATTACGACCTTTAATTATAAGCTTGCCTTCTTCATAGGCACGGCGGAGGATTCCAACAAAGCGGCCGGTAATTTCTTCGCAGGTGGAGCGGCGCATTGGCTTTAAGATATCTTCCTGAGATGCAACTTCGTTTTTTCGGGCATGAGAAATATTGTCAAAAATCTTTGCACGAAAGTCATCGGACTTGGCAGCAACCAGATAGGCCAGCTCTTCATCTGAAAATTCGCGCAGGGTTTCCTGAACAAACTTATCATCTGCGGCAATAACGTCGTCAAGAGTAAATAAGCGTTTTTTAAGGTCGTAACCAAGATCCGGATCTTCGGCAGAAAGGGATTTTAAGATATCGCTTTCGGCAGCAGAATCCATCTTTTTAAGAATCTGGGCAAGGGCATTGCGGCCGTCAATATTTTCTACCTTTTCGGTTGTAAGGGTCTTGGATTTTTCCTGCATTGCATGGTCTACCCTCTTAAGGATTTCAGGCGAAACAGGTTCCATTTTTGCAAGACGAAGCATCACTTCTTTTTTTTCTTCATCGTCCATCTGCTTTATAACATCTGCGGCTTTTTGCGGTACAAGATGAGAAAGGACCAGGGACTGGACTCCAACATTTTCATCCTTAAGAAGCAGCTTTATTTTTTCGGTATCTTCATCATTTAAGTATTCAAAAGGCTTTTTATTGGCGGATGGCATTGCCTTTTTGAGCATTTCTTCTGCCCTGTCCTGACCATAGGCCTTGGTAAGCATTTCGCGGGCAGTTTCGGGACCGCCGCTTTTTTTTGCATTCTCTAAAAGGGTCTGAAATTCTTCAAGAATTACAGCAGCCTCGTCCTTGTCTACAGAACGGATTGAAGCAATTTCGGGGATTATTTTTTCTATCTGTTTTTCGGTAAGATGAGGAAGAATTTTTGCAGCTTCATCTTCGCCAATTAAAAGAAGGAATTTTGCAACCCGACGGTAAACCGACTCTTTGCCTTCTTCTTCCGCTTCATGGACAGGAACCTTTACCAGTCCCTGATTTTTAAGGATTTCGGCAGCGGCTTCGGCTCCAAACTTTTTAAAGCCCTTAAGGTCTTCCTTTTTGAGGGGCTCCTGAGCTTCTGAAGTATTGCTTTTGACAGGCCCTGCCCCATATGCATTTTTTCTTAAATCATTGAGATTCATAGGTTATCCATCAATATAAAAAAGAATTTTCTTACTATAAGTATAGCATGGATTGAGGGAAAATTCTATTTATTATGTGGATTGCTTCGCACTTTGTGCTCGCAATTACAGAGTTTTTGTGCTCGCAATGACGAAAAATCATCCAAGAGCGACATCCAGAATCATCATTAAGACAAAGCCAAGCATAAAGGCTATGGTGCCAAGGTTGGAGTGTTCGCCTTCTGCCATTTCGGGAACAAGCTCTTCTACTACAACAAAGATCATGGCTCCGGCAGCAAAACTTAAAAAGTATGGAAGGATTGAAGCAACCTGGCTTGCAAGAAGGATTGTTACAAGACCGGCGACTGGTTCAACAATGCCGGAAAGAACTCCGTACCAGCAGGCCTTTGCTTTGGAAAGTCCTTTTGAATGAAGAGGCATGGAAATAATTGCTCCTTCCGGAAAATTCTGAATTGCAATACCCAGGGCAAGAGTCAGTGCTCCGGCCTGAGTAATCTGTGCAGAACCACTGGCCCAGCCTGCATAAAGGATTCCTACTGCCATACCTTCCGGGATATTGTGGAGGGTTACAGCCAGCACCATCATTGTGGTTTTCTGAAGACTGGATTTTGGACCTTCTTCTGACTCATCAAGGTGCATATGGGGAACAACCTTATCCAGAATTAAAAGGAAAATCATTCCCGCACAAAAGCCGACTGCTGCAGGAATAAAGGCCAGCTTGCCTCTGTCGCTTACCATATCCATAGAAGGAATTAAAAGGCTCCAGACAGAAGCGGCAACCATTACACCGGCAGCAAAACCCGAAAGTACATTCTGTAATTTTACGTCCAGCTCCTTTTTCATAAAGAAAACCAGAGCCGACCCCAGAGAAGTTCCTAAAAATGGAATTAAAAGTCCTTTTGCAATTATCCAGTTCATACTTTTATTATAATTCTTTAATCCTAAAATTTAAAGGAAGCATTTATTGCTATTGTACTTAAATCTTTATAGGCACCGTACTTACCGTCACGGTCGGGTCCTGCAAGAAAGATATAAGCCGACGTATCCAGCAAAATCTGGTCAGAAAGACTGTATTTTATTGATGGAGAGAGCATGCTGTCAAAATCATTCAATCCGATTACTCCTGCAAAAGAAAGCTCCAGCGTTTCGTTTACCAGAGATTTTGAAATACTTAAGGTTGCACCATGCTGGTATGCCTTGTCCCGTTCCAGACTATCCAGGTCTCCAAAGACATAATCGCAGTAGTATTGTGCAGTGAGTGTCCAGCCGGTAGGCATCCAGTCCAGACCTGCAAGTACAGAAAGCTGATTTCGCTTAATTCCCTGTGGTCCCTGAGCCTGTCGAAGGGCCTCTTTAAGAATTTCTTCTGCTTTTTTTTGCATATACCTCTGTGGGAAAAAAGCCGTTTCCACCCTGAGTACCGTTGGACCTATTGGCAGCGCTGCATCTGCTCCGACCATTGCCATGCGTTTATATTGACCGCTTACTGTTATGCCATCCGGAAGTGCTGTTGCCGGATTCGACGGATCCATTGGTGGTCCAAAAGTCATTCCATAATCTAACAGAGGAATATCATCCCAGCCATAAAAACCATAAAGTGATAAGTCCAGAGCAGAAAAATATCCCGAAA
>JAILBH010000144.1 GCA_024681195.1 Treponema sp. | reverse complement strand
AGAATTAAAACTGATAAACATTTATATTATTCGAAGAATATATATAGTTAATAAAGTTTATATTGTTTTATGATTTATAAGTTGTATTTTAAAAGAGTGCTGGATTTATTGATTGCAATTTGTGCAATCTTGATTTTATCTCCAATTTTTCTATTTCTTATTGTAATAGGGACAATAAAAATGAAAGGTAATCCTTTTTTTATACAAATGCGACCTGGGAAGGAAGAAAAATTATTTCGAATAATTAAATTTCGCACAATGACTAATGAAAAAGACGTAAATGGAGAATTATTACCTGATAATAATCGACTTATACCATATGGAAGATTTCTGCGTTCCACATCACTTGATGAATTACCTGAATTATTTAACATATTGAAAGGAGACATGTCATTAGTTGGACCTCGTCCTCTTTCAAAGAAGTATATTCCATTCTATACAATTAAAGAACATCATAGACATGACGTTTTGCCTGGTTTAACAGGTTTAGCACAAGTGAATGGTAGGAATTCATTAACTTGGGAAGAAAAATTTGAATATGATTTACAATATATACAATCGATTTCTTTCAAAAATGATTTAAGAATTATTTATCTAACAATAAAAAAAGTATTAATTCGAGACGGTATTGGTCAAGGAGAAGAAGCTCCAATTAGTTTACATATTATAAGAAAAGATATGGGTAAGTAATATGATTATCAAATATGATGATATAATTTTACGTGCAATAGAATTTGAAGATTTAGATTTATTACGTGAAATGATAAATGATCCTTATATCGAAAATATGACAGGAGGAGGAGGGTTACCTGTATCCAAATACCAGCATGAAGAATGGTATAAAAAAATAATATTAAATAATGATAATCAAGTCAGACTAATTATTGATACTGAGGCATTTGGTGCAATAGGACTTGTGATGTTGACAGATATTGACCATAAAAATGGAACAGCGCAATTTCATTCAAAAATAGCCACAAAAAATAATTTACGAGGAAAAGGATATGGGACGAAAGCCACTATGGCTTTGATAAAATATGCGTTTGAACAAATGAATCTTAATTGTATTTATAGTGTGATAATAGAACATAATGAAGTTTCACAACATGTAAAAGAAAAATGTGGATTTAAAAGAGAGGCTATCCTAAGAGATAGAATATATAAAAATGGGAAATATAATAATTTAATTGTTTGGTCAATTTTAAAATCAGAATTTTTTCAAAAATTTCATAATTCATAGTATAATTAAGATATTCAAGCAATATGATTAATTCATAGAAATGAATATTTTATTCTTAACTTTAAGTAAATTTTCATCAAGCAAAGATACTGGCATGTATCCAGATCTTCTACGTGAATTCATTAAACTTGGTCATCATATATATATTCTTGCTTCAATTGATAAATATGTAAAATCTTTACCGATAATGATTGAGGAAGATGGATGTACGATAATAAGAGTAGTTACAGGTAAAATACAAAAATCAAATATATTAAAAAAAGGAATTAATACTATTCTTATAGAATATCATTTTTTGAAGGCAATAAAATGCTATTTATCAAATATAAAAATCGATTTTATTTTGTATCCAACGCCTCCAATTACATTTGTAAATGTAGTAAATTATATTAAAACGCGAGATAATGCAAAAACATATCTAATACTAAAGGACATATTCCCACAAAATGCGGTCGATCTAGACATACTAAAGAAAACAGGACTTAAAGGTATAATATATAAATACTTCCGTGCTAAAGAAAAAAAACTATATTCTATATCTGACAAAATTGGCTGTATGTCTCCAGCAAATCGACAATATCTTCTTGAACACAATCCAGAAATTCCTTCTGCGAAAGTAGAGGTCTGCCCAAACTGCTGTCATGTCAAAGATATATCTTTGACTGACAATAAATGTTTAGAGATAAGGAAGAAATATAATCTTCCCATAGATAAAAAGATTTTTGTCTATGGAGGAAATCTTGGACGTCCTCAAGGGATACCGTTCATTATCGACTGTCTACGTTCTCAACTGAACAATCCAAATGATTATTTCCTGATTGTAGGTAATGGTACGGAGTTCCATAAACTTCAAGAGTTTTTTTTATCAATTCACCCCAAAAACATGCAATTAGTTGATTTCCTTCCAAGAGATGATTTCGATCATCTGCTTACTGTATGTGATGTCGGACTTATATTCCTAGACTATCGTTTCACAATTCCAAACTTCCCATCACGACTGCTCTCGTATCTTCAGGCGGGCTTACCAGTACTGGCGTGTACAGACCCAGTTACTGATTTAGGAAAAATAATTGAAGAAAATCATTTGGGGTGGAGTTGTCCATCCAATTCTGTGGAAGAGTTCTCAAATAAAGTAGCTGTTGCTTCTAGTACTTCCTATGATCCAACGCGTTCCATACTATTTATTAAAAGCCATTATGACGCAAAATTAGCTTGTGATATCATCAGTAGGACAATTAGTGTTTCTGATGGCGAAAAGGATTTTTATCTTGACAACTAAATTAGTTACAGATTTAATTGTTTTCAATATTTTTTTTATTAATATTAAAAATAACGATTCATTTTGCATTTTGTGTAAAGCATTTGCTATTGAAAATGAATAATACTCATTTATGAAGTTGTGTCCAAAAACAAATACAGAATTCGCAGATGCAATAGGAATAGCTATTATTGTCTCTATGATGTTTATTCCTTTAAATGGGAAAGGTAATATTCTTCGGCTTCTAATCGCAAGTAGTCTTTATATTCATCAATTTATACGACATAGATTAGTAAAATCTGAAGAAGTTAAAAATATATTGATTTTGATGATCATAAGTAGTTTATTACCACTATTTGCATCGGCGCTCTGTGAACCATATATTTATTGGGGGGCATGGATACATGAATTTCAGCGTATGATTTTTTTGTGTATATTAATTCCTCTTTGTTATAGTTATAAAGCAGATAGAGATTATATTTTATATATATGTCTTATCGTATTATGTATTAATTTCCTCATTCAAATCATGCAATGGCTACATATAGGTAATATTAATGATTGGATTATAATTCATTATGCTAGTCCTGATAGCAACTTATATCATTTGGGGATGGCAAAATATAAAGGTGCGAGTTTTCGTTCAGGTTCAATATTCATGAACCCGAATGTATATATGGTTATACCTGCTACAATACTTTGTATTATTGTACAAAAAAATTTACAAAAACCAAATCCAATCAATTATATATGGATTGGTATAACTATATTTTCAATGCTTTTAACAGGTTCTCGGACAGCATTTATTGTTTCAGTGATTTTATTGTTCTTTTCGATATATAAAGATAAGTCATCAAGTAATATCAAATGGTTTTTACCTATAATTTGTATAATATTATTAATATTCTATTCTTCGTCTCTTGAAAATTTTAGGTTTTTTAAAGTTCAAAAAGGAATACAAGGATCTGCAAGTGGAAAGGCCGAATGGTTTTTTCTTTATTTTAGGGTAACAAAATTTATTTATTTATTTACAGGTAGTCTAGGCAGTGGAATTTTTACAGGAATTGATGCTGAATGGGGATATATATATGCATGGTTTGGTATAATAGGAATGATTTGGTATATAAAATTTATAAAACTAATAGGAAAAAATCGATATTATTTTCCTTTTCAGACTTTAGCTTTTCAAAGTGTAATATCTCTCATTGCAATGACAGCTTCAGTGGTACTTTGCATGCCAATGTGTCCTTTCTTTTGTATTATTACACTTATAAAAATGATATAGAAGATATTAAATATATGTATGATTTATTACGTTTTAATAATTAGAATATTGATTAATAATTAGAATATTGATTAATAATTAGAATATTGAATCATTAATAAATTATTGCAATAAATAAGTGAAGTTATAAAAAATGAAAATACTTGTATATGATATAGCTGCTAGCAATCGTGGTGCGTTGAGTGTTTTACAGGATTTTCATCAACAAGTGCTGGAAAATGGTAAAAAGAATGAATGGCATTTTATAATCAGTACTCCAGAACTAAAAGAAGATGTAAATGTACATGTCCATAGATTTCCATGGATAAAGAATAATCCAATTAACAGGTTGTTTTTTGATAATTTTGTTATTCAAAGACTTATAATTCAATTAAAAATTGATTTAATAGTGTCTTTGCAGAATGTGTGTGTGTCAAGATGTAATATCCCACAACGCCTAGTATTGCATAATGCTTTACCATTTCATAAATGTGATAAAACTGTTCTTTGTGGATTATTTAATATTTTAAAGCAAAAATATTTGAATAGAAAAATATTAAAATCGTTAAAATTGGCAGATAAACTCATTGTGCCAAATGAATGGATTTACAATGCATGTTCGAAGATTTCAGGAATAGATATAAAACGTATAAAAATTGTAAAACCTATTCTTGAAATTTCTGTACCAAAAGAAAAATATTCTGGACTTGAGAGGGAACCAATAGAATTTTTTTATCCAGCTAACGCAGCACCTTATAAAAGACATGATTTATTGGTAGAAGCATGTACGAGAATACCAAAAAGCAAATATTCAACTTTTAGTCTAATTTTGACGACTAATGGAAATGAAAATGCTTATATCAAAAAATACAAATCTATATGTGAACTAAAACAATTACCAATACATTTTCATGGAGCGATGAGTCGTGAAGAGGTAATGCAACATTATTGTCAAAGCGTCTTACTGTTTCCATCAGAAATAGAGACTGATGCATTGCCACTTTTAGAAGCTATGATGTGCAATTCGTTCATCATTGCAACGAAAACAGATTTTGCAGAATGCATTTTAAAAAATTATCCAAATTGTATCCTTATTCAGATTGGTGATGAAAAAGCCTTAGCTGAAGCTATGTGTGATGTTTTATCACATAAGAAAATATCAGTTGAATACAAATATGAACAAGAAAATACAACTGTTAAAAAGGATACTTTAATACGTTATCTTCTTGAAGATTAAATCAAAAACAAAAAATATTCATTTAGTATCTATTGGATATTTTTGAATAAATATACTGGATTTTTTTATGAAAGTACTAATTACAGGTAAACATAGTAAAATTGGACTGGCTTTTAAAGAGTACGTTCATAAGAACTATCAAAATCTAGATTATCAAATTGACTCAATTTCATTGCGAACAGATGAGTGGAAGTCAATTGATTTTTCAGTATATGATGTCTTATTACATTGTGCTGGAATATATCATGCACCTGAACAAAAATATTCCTATTATGAAGAAATAAATGTAAAATTATCAGAAGATGTGGGACGAAAGGCATTAGACTCCGGTATTCGTCAATTCATCTATTTAAGTACAATGGATATTTATAATAGCCAATCAGTTGGTAGAATCACATTGGAAACAGAACCAAAACCACGTTCGCTTTATGGAAAAAGTAAATTAGCAGCAGAAAATGTTCTTTCTAAAATTTTTAAGAATACGAATACTAGATTAGCAATTATCAGGTGTTGTCCTGTTATTGGGAACAATGCTGAATCTCAATTGGAAGGATATAAAAAGGCATTTAGATTACCTGTTTTTCCATTAATGTTCACAAGTGATAAAAGAAGTATCCTACATATTGATACATTGAGTGAATTAATAAAACAAATTATTGATCAAAGAGCTGAGGGTATTTTTTTCCCTCAAAATCTACCACCACTTTCTGTTGCTGATATTCTAAAAACAATAAAAAACTATAATGGGCAAAAAACACTATTAATAAAACTTCCCAAAATTTTTTGGATTAATACCAAAATATTCAGAAAAATTTTTGGAAGTTTTTATTACTCGCCTGAAATCTCACTTCACTTTGATGGAAAATATATGAAAGGAACATCTTTTGAAGTAATTTCAAGACTTTTTAGTAAAGAATAATAAAATTAACAAAGAAAATATATATAATAAAATATGAAGAAACAATCACTTATTGATGTATCAGTACTAATCATTTTCTTTAATCGACCTGGATGCCTAATACAGGTTTGGGAGCAAGTAAAGAAAGCACGACCATCAAGACTATTTTTATATCAAGATGGAGCGAGGCAGAATAATGAAAAAGATACAATAGCTGTAGAAAAATGCCGTGAAATTGTTTCAGACATTGATTGGGACTGCGAAGTCCATCAAAATTATCAGGATAAGAATTATGGCTGTGATCCTTCAGGGTATATGTCACGAAAATGGCTATTTTCTTTAACTGATAAAGCTATTATACTAGAAGATGATTGTGTTCCGTCCCAAAGTTTTTTCCCATATTGTAAGGAACTTCTTGATAAATATGAGAAAGATGATCGTATAAATATTATTTGTGGCATGAATAATATTGAAAGTATTGAAAGTCCATATTCATATATATTTTCTGAAACTGGTTCCATATGGGGATGGGCATCATGGAAAAGAATATTTGATGAAGGTGAAGAAGATTATGCTTTTCTTAAAGATAAATATCACAAAAAACTTGTTTCTGAATGGATAAGAAAATTTGATGAGAATCCAAACAGTTGGTTTAATGTTTGGGAAAAAGATTATCATTCTGGTGTTGTTCATTTTGAGGCAATTCTTGCAGCTGAACAATTTTATAATCATCGGTTGAATATAGTTCCAACAAAAAATATGATTACAAATGTTGGAAATACTCCTGAAGGAAGTACACATTCCATGAGTGATTTAAAATTAATCCCTCATGGTCTTAGACCAATATATACAATGAAGAGATATGAAATAGATTTCCCACTAAAGCATCCCAAATACATGGTTGAAAATTTGGAATTCAGAAAAAAATTAAATAGAATTATGGGAAAAGGGCATCCTTTAGTTACATTTTGGCGAAAAATTGAGAAATCATGGTTGATTATTAAATATGAAGGATTTTCAGCTTTAATTAAAAAGGTAAAAAAAAGATATCTTTCATGAAAACAAAAATAATATTTGCTTATCCAGCAATGATGATTGGTGGAAGTACGACAAGTTTACTATCTATCCTTAATCGTTTAGATTATAATCGATTTGATGTAGATCTTTTACTGAATACGCACACAGGAGAATTACTAAATCAAATTCCAGTGCAAGTGAACTTGCTTCCGCCTGCAAAAAAATATACTTCAAAAAAAAGTGATTACTTACATCGTCTTCTTTCACCAAGATATATATGGTATTGGCTTAAATCAAGAAGTATTATTAGAAAGTCTGGATATCCAATTCAAGGAGCACAGTACCGAGAATGGAAAGATATAGACTTTTATAGAGATATTCCAGGAGAATATGATGTTGCTATTGCGTTTCTGGAAGGGGATCGCTGTAAATTCGTGGCGAGACATGTAAAAGCAAAACGAAAAATTGCTTGGATACATGTTAACTATATTGATGCACATTTTAATCCTGAATATGATCGTGATACAATGTGCTGCTTTGAAAAAATCGTGACAGTTTCCGAGATTTGCAAAGAAGTATTTTGTAAATCATTCCCTGAATTATCATCTAGAACAGTTACAATAGAAAATATACTTACAACAGATTATGTTAGAAAGAGGGCTGGAACAGAATCTCCAATTGATATTGATAAGGAGTATATAAATTTAATTACTACATGCCGTATTAGTTTTGATAGTAAAGGCCTTGATCGCGCTGTAGATGTAATGTCACAGTTATTAAAAGAAGGGTATTTAAACAAGATACGATGGTATATTATAGGAGATGGTGAAGATAAAATTGAACTTGAAAAGATGATTAAGCAAGGAAGATTGCAAGATCATATCATTTTATGTGGAATGCAAATCAATCCTTACAAGTATCTCATTGGACAATCTCTATTCTTTTTGCCGTCAAAACATGAAGGAAAACCAATGTCAGTAACAGAGGCCATGATGATGGGGCTTCCTGCTTTGGTAACTGAATATGGTTCCTCCCATGAACAGATAAGAGACGGTATAGACGGGATGATAGTTTCTAATACAAGACAAGGTATTTACGATGGACTGAAGTTTATACAAGAGCATCCAGAAAAAATTAATACATGGAAGAAGAATGTTCTATCAACTGATTATTCAAATTCAGAAGAATTTATGAAAGTTGTACATCTTATAGAAGAATAATTTAATGAACAAGATTGCATATATTGGTCATTGTGTTCCAGAAAATTTTTCTGAAAAAAGATTATTTTCAGCTGCAGCTAATGCAGTGATTTGGTATATAAGTAATTCTCTTCATCAATTAGGATACAATATTACATTATATTCTGTATGTTTTGGAGATATAAAAAAATCAAAAGGTAATTATCATAATATAAAAATTGATAATGGTTATAATGTAATTGTATTACCATTTTTGAATTATTGTAATAAATATACAAGGTTGATTTCAAAGATTGTATTTAAAATAATTCGTTTTGTACATTTGTTTTTTGCAATAAATAAAAATGATGTTATTATTGTTTATCATTCGTTGGAATTAATGAATTTAATTAAAATAATTAAAAAAATAAAAGGAAATAAATTAATAATTGAGGTGGGGGAAATATATGGAGATTATTGGCAAAATCCGTCAATAATAAAGAATGAGATGAATTATTTTAAATTCGCTGATGCTTTTATATTCCAATCTGAAAAATTAGAATTACTTATTAATGTTGACAATAAACCATACGTGATAAATTATGGCAGTTATAAAACTATTGATATGACAAAAGAAATTAAAGATGATAAGATTCATTGCATTTACTCAGGAACTTTTGATCCAAAGAAAGGAGGTGTTGAATTAGCTATACGTACTGCATCATTTTTGTCCGAAAAATATATAATGCATATTAGTGGATATGGTAGCAAAGAACAAATAGAAAAAATACAGAATTTTATAAATGATATAAATAAAAAATCAAAATGTCATATTGTTTATGAAGGATTATTAAATAATACTGCATATGAACAATTACTTTCAAAGTGTATATGGGGATTGAATACTCAAACACCTGATGCAAATTTTAACGAAACTTGTTTTCCTTCAAAAATATTAATGTATTTAGGACATGGTCTAAATGTAGTAAGTTCAAAAATTCCTGTGGTTGAAAATTCAGAAATAGGACAATATTTAACATATTATAATGAACAAGATCCGAAAAATATAGCAGAAACTATATTAAATACAAAAATTAGAAATCAAAATGAAAATATAGTTAAACATCTTGATGATTTATTTAAATTAAAATTAAAAGAAATAATAAATGATTTATAAAATGTTTTATTTGTTGTATAGGATATACAAAAGTATTCAAAATAGATTTTATAATAAAATCTATATGCCAATAATTAAGCAAAGATTTCATTCTTGTGGAAAACAAGTAAGTATAGCAAAAGAACATATTATAGAAGGGTTTAATAATATAGATATAGGTGATTTTGTTTATGTCGGTCCACGTTCAATATTATATTCAACAAAAGCAAAACTAAAAATAGGTAATTATTGTCAATTGGGGCCAAATGTAACGATAGTCACAGGAGATCACAGAATTGATTATATTGGAGAATATATGAGATTTGTAGATGATTCAATGAAATTACCAGAGAATGACAAGGATGTCATAATTGAAGATGATGTATGGATAGGAAGTGGTGCTATTATATTAAAAGGTGTTCATATATGGGGGGGGGCAGTTATTGCTGCAGGAGCTATTGTTACTAAAGATGTACCGCCTTATACAATATACATAACACAAGATAAAACGAAGAAACGTTTCACTCCTGATCAAATTGAAAAACATGAACAATTATTAATTAAAAAATATGGAAAAAAAAAATTGCAAACTCAGCATCATCATACCAGTATATAATATAGTCAGATATCTTAGACGGTGCCTTGAGAGCATTGTCGCTCAGTCGTTCTCTGATTTTGAAATAATTCTTGTTAATGATGGATCAACAGATGGGTCTTCAGAGCTATGTGATGAATGGCAGCAAAGGAATTCAAGAATTCGTGTTTATCACAAGACAAATGGTGGAGTTTCTTCTGCAAGGAATATCGGCATAGAAAATGCCGAAGGGGAGTTCATTACATTTGTTGATGGAGATGACTACATTCTGCCAGGCATGTATGAGCGAATGATGGAGCTTCAAGTAGAACATGACACGGATATTGTGATCTGCGGATTTTCACAAGAACAGAAGGATGGCTCTTTTGTTCCAAATTATTGTTGTAACGAGGTCAAGACATTGTCCCAGCAGGAACAGGTATTGTGTTTGTTATCAAACACGTATTATACTTGTTCCTGCTGGGATAAGATCTTTAGAAGAGAACTAGTCAACAATTTACGGTTTGATGAAAAAATCACCCACTATGAAGATTTGTTGTTTTGTTATGAAGCTATGAAACACTCGAAGAGAGCAGTATTCACAGCAGAAGCGTTCTATCATTATTGTGCAAATGATAGTTCCAGTGCATCCAGAAAACCATTTGGTGATAAACAGATGACGATGCTTGATGCCTGGGATTACATCCATAATGATGGACTGCAATGTTTCCCTAAATTAAAAGGTATCATTAATAGCCAGTATTATCGGAATTATATTATGTGTGCGATGATGGCTTTATCAGCTCATTATCAATCAGAAGAAGCATGGAAGAGAATAAAGGGAGTTATTAGCAATTCATTATTCAATTTATTTTTCTGTCCATCATTGGCAATTGGGTATAAGTGGAATGCAATAAAAATATTGATGTCACGAAACAATTAAGGATATCTTGCCAATGTTATGACATATACACTAATTATTAATTAGAATATGATTATTTCTGAGAAAAAAAGAATTTTTCTTAATATAGTAGTAACTTATCTTAGAGCACTTTTTGCAATGGTCTGTGGTATATTTACAGGCCGTTGGCTTCTGATGTCTTTAGGAAAAATTGATTTGGGGCTTTATGGGGTGGTAGGAGGAATGACATATTTCATGTCATTTCTTTCATGGCCAATTACTTCTGCGGTAAGTAGATTTTATGCGTACTCTGTCGGACAAGCTAAACTAGATTCGGGACATGGAGTAGAAGAATGCCAAAAATGGTTTAATACAGCGTTATTCTTGCTCGTTGTATTACCAATTACATTGGTATTATTAGGTTATCCACTTGGAATTTATACTATAATGCATTGGTTGACGATTCCTTATGAACGCATAAATCCATGTTTATGGGTATGGCGGTTTGCATGTGCAAATTGTATCTTAACAATGATGAAGGTCCCATTTTATAGTATGTTTACAGCCAAGCAGAATATTGCTGAATTGACATTGTGTACAATGCTTGAAACGATATTAAATGTATTTCTTCTATATTACATGGTCAACCATCCTGGAGATTGGCTTGCGCGTTATGCTGGATGGCATTTTATAAGTGTTTTTATGATAACATTATTGGTAAGCATTATCGCAATTTGTATTTTCCCTGAGTGCAAATTTAATTATAAATATCTAATTAACAAAGAAAGAATCAATCAATTATGTAAATATTCGGGATGGATGTTATTCGGTTGTATTGGAGCTTTAGCTAAGACACAGGGAGTGGCTATTCTTGTAAATAAATTATTCAAACCAGTTGCAAATACTGCAATGACATTAGCTAATACGATTTCGGGGCATAGCAATACTCTTTCTGCGAGCATTACAACCGCATTTGCTCCTGCAATAACGAATGCATGTGGATCACGTGAATATGAAAAAATGCGACGTTATGTGAACCTTTCATGCAAATTAGGGTCGTATTTTGTTCTAATTTTTATTATACCTTTATTATGTGAATTAAATTTTGTTCTTAATCTTTGGTTAAAGAGTCCTCCTGAATATGTTGAAGGATTAACTATTTGTATTTTGATTACATTAATCATTGAACGTAGTAGTTCTGGATATGAAATTGCCATTACAGCTTTTGGGAAAATAGCATTTTATCAGATATGTACAGGAATGATTGTTATACTAACTTTACCTGTTGCATGGATAATGTGCTATTTTAAACCAATTGTATATTCTGTCGGTTATGCATTAATTCTTATGAAATTCTTAAGTGTTATTGTAAGTGTTTATTGTGCCCAACGTCTAGCTGGATTGTCATTCGTTAATTGGATAATAAAAGTATTAATACCAATTTTTTCTATATGTACTATTGGTTTATTTGTTGGTTATTTGATGATTTCAATAATGGAGCAATCAATTTTGCGACTCTTTCTTAATTCATTACTTATTAATATTGTTTTATTATGTGCTACAATCACATTGCTATTTGATTCATTTGAAAAACAGCAAATATATAAGTTAGTTTATGACAAAGTTCCATTTATTGGCCGTTTTATAAGGATTTAAATGATATATCTATTAACATTTCATGGTTCTGTCAATTATGGTGCTGTTTTTCAGGCTGTGGCACTCTATAAGACAATAAAAAAATATGGAGGTAATTGTATTGTTATTGATTATAATAGAATACTACATCATAAAAATTTTTTATTGAGTGAGGCTAAGAATTGGAAGGCCCGATTAGTAAGTTTGTCTCATCTTCCAGAACGGTTTCGTATTCATCAAAAATTTGATAAATTCACAAAAGAAAACATGAATTTGTCTCATAAGGTATTTAATGGTAAAGAAAGCATGTTTAAATATATTTGGCCTAAAAATGAAACTTATCTTATTGGAAGTGATCAAGTTTGGAATTATTCAATGACAGGCCAGGACAAACACTATTTCCTTGATTTTACAGATGCACAAAATAAATATTCGTATGCTTCAAGCTTTGGACAAGATAAAATAACAAAAGATGAATTTTCACAATATGAGAATTTGTTAAAAAAATTCAAAAGAATAAGTGTACGTGAAGAAAGTGGGAAAAAAATTATTAAAGAATATTTGGGAAGAGATGTTGAGGTAGTTTGTGATCCGACATTTCTTTTAGAAAAAGAAGACTGGGCTGATATTGAAATGAAAGTAAAAAAAAATCTGCCTCAAAAATATATTTTGCTTTTTTTATTATCTCGTAGTGATAATATTATTAAACAGGCTATAAACTGGAGTATAAAAACAGGATATCCTATATATAATATCGCATACAATGTGAAAAAAATATCAAATATACATGATATAAATAATGTAGGCCCAAATGAATGGTTATGGCTTGTTAGAAATTCATCGTATGTATTTACTAATTCATTTCATGGGATAGCTCTGTCTTTGAATATGCAGAAACAAGTCTGGGTCGAGCTATCAGCCATTGGACGAAATACTAGAATTTACGATATGACAAAACGTTATGGTGTTGAAAGTCGAATTCTTAATAATGGATTTGATACAACAGAAATTAATTATGAAAAAGTTAATGATGCTATAAATTCGGATCGTCAGTATTCGCTATCATATTTATGTAATATTATTAATGAAGATAAAATAAGTAAATAATGATTATAATTCTAGAAGATAATAAACTCTGTTGTGGCTGTGAAGTCTGCTATAATGTGTGTCCTCAGAAAGCAATAATACTAAAAGAAGATATAAACGGTTTTGTTGTTCCACAAATTAATCAATTGAAATGCATTGACTGTAAAATTTGTAAAGATGCATGTCCAGTCCAAAAGCGTTTAAATGGATATTCACCAATAAATGATTTGCAATTAGCTTATGCTTTTAGAAATCAGTATAACAATATAGTGGCACACTCAACAAGTGGAGCTGCTTCATATACATTTGCTGAACATATCTTGAAAAATAATGGAGTTGTCTTTGGCGTTTGTTGGGGAAATAATTTCAAGGTTGAACATAAAGCAATAATAAAATTGGAAGATTTGCATTTGATTCAAGGAAGCAAATATGTACAAAGTTCAATAAATGACTGTTATAAACAAGCAAAAGAATTCCTTAAAAATGGACAATTAGTATATTTTACTGGAACTCCATGTCAAATCTCAGGCCTCAAAAGTTATCTTAAAATAGATTATTCAAATCTTATTACACAAGATTGTATTTGTCACGGTGTACCTTCACCAGGATTATGGAGAAAATACCTTAAAGACACATATGGTTCGAAATTACCAGATGAAATTATTTTTAGAAAAAAGAAAGATGAAATTGGCTGGGAAGAAGGAGGAAATTTTGCTGTACGCTATGGATCACGGTGGAAATATGAACATTATGTACAGAATCTATATTTCCGTCTATTTATGAATAATTGGCTATTACGTTCATCTTGTTTTTTATGTAAATTCAAAACTGGCAAATTTGAAAGTGATATAACATGTGCAGATTTATGGGGAATAAATGATTTATTACCTGATATAAAGGATGACAGGGGAATGTCACTTGTCCTAATTCATACAAACAAAGGAAATGATCTCTTTAAAGAGATAGCCAAAGATAATTTTATTAGAAGCATTTCTTATGAAATTGCAATAAAAAATAATGGCATGGCTATTCAATCTGTTAAAACACGTGAACAACAAAAAGAATTCTTTCATGATATGCAAACAATGGATTTTCATAAAGCAGGATATAAATATGAACCAGAAGATCCACTGTTATTAAAAATAAAAAAGAAATTGTACCCGCTGAAACGCAATCTTATGCTCTTGCTTGGAAAAAGGGAAAAATGAATAATGAATACTTATGTTTTTTTAACATTTGCTGTCCATGGGATAGGCGGAACACAGATTTATGTGCGGAATAAACTTCTTTTCTTACAGAAGCATGGATGGGGTGTGAAAATCATAACCAGTGAGCCAGGAGACAACATCATGGTTAAAGAACTGGCTCCATATGCGAAGGATATTGTTCCTACAATCGTCAAAAATCCAGGCATTTGTTCAAATAGAGAACGTGAAGAAGCTTTACGGCGAATGATCGAACTTGTAGGAACGTCTGGTGAGAATGTTGTTATTGAAACGAATTTTATGGCAGCTACCCCATGGGGGGAAATGCTTGCGGAACGTTTGCATGCACGTCATCTGATTCTGTTGATTCAAGAAGATTACAGGTTAAATGCACCTAAATACCAACGATTTTTTGCATGGAAATATGATCGAGGAGAGTTAGCTGCGAATACTTCTACTGCTATATTACAATTGTTGGAAGGATATAGGAATATTCCAAAAGATAAGAGTCCATTACTTGAGGCTTGTTGTAGTAATGTAGTGGAAGAATACAAATCTCCAGAAATAGATTCTTTAATTGAGGAAGCAGATTATCATATTGGCAGTATTGGAAGATTAAATAAGCCATTTGTATATCCAATGGTAAGTCAATTATCAGCATTTGCAAGGTTTCATCCAGATAAGCGTTTCCAATTGATATTATTTGGTGGCTCTCCTGATAAATTAGATATAAGAAATATATTGTCTCTTACATTAGATAATTTTCATATTGCTATCACAGGGCCAATTTTCCCTGTCCCGTTACATTTGATACAAAAGATGGATGTTTTTATTGCTTCGGCAGGGGGAGCCCGTACGTCATACGAAGCAGGTGGAATAACCATAACCATTGATGCCAATGACTATGAACCGATTGGTATTATGGGTGTTGATACAAAAATGACTATTAAAAGAGATGAAAAAATAAAAATTTTATCATTAAAAGAATTATTAACAAAAATCCTTTTTTCTGACAAGAAGTTCACAAAACCTCCAATCGTTTTAGAGGATATTGAAAGGGAATTTGTAAAACATCTTGATTATCTAAAAGGAATGAATAAAAGATTGTTATATTATAATACAAGAAAATTATGGCCATCTTTTATTACAAGAATCTTATATAAAATAAAAAATCTGAATAATATTTTGTTAAAAATAGTATTATAAAAATAGTATAAAATGATGCAAAAGATTGGAAGTGTACATTGGAAAGTTTTTATTTGTAATGAACGCAATTGTTTATTTACTGAAAATAATAATATTACACTCTTGGTGTTATAAAAATCATAGAGTTATACAAAGCTGTTATAAATAAAAATAGAAATTCATAGTTTTTTTTCAGAAATAGAAACAATTAAAAAGCTGTAATTAAAAATGTATCGAAAAGCAGATAATAATTGTAGAATCTCTCACTAATGTTAAGGTAAGCATGAAAACATTATTAATCACAGGTATTGGTGGCCTTACACCACGTAGTATTGCAACTATTATTCGTGAAAAGTATCCACAGTATAAAATTATTGGAATTGATGCAAATAATAAGAGTATGGGCTTTTTCATGTCTGTCAATTGCAGAAGATTAGTTGATGAATATTATGTGTGTCCTTTGTGTAAAGATCCCAAATATTTCCCATTTATTGAAAGACTGGTAAAATCAAGAAATATTGACTATGCATTTGTGCAACCAGAAGCAGAAATAGTTGAATGGGGAGATTATAAAGAGAAGCATGGATATTATCCTTGTGAAGTTTTTATGTCGTGTAAGACTCTATCAGAATCTTTACGTGATAAATCAATTATGGCATCATTGCTTGAGGAGACAGATTTTATACCAAAAACAATTAAAGTATCACAAGAGAATCCAAAATTTACTGAAATAGAAAATGAGTTAGGATTTCCTTGTTGGATACGTGCTACACAAGGAACTGGTGGATTAGGATCTTTATGTTTAAAAAACATTGAAAGTTATAAAGCTTGGTTATTTATAAATAAGAATATAAATCATTTTACAATAAGTGAGTATTTACCTGGAAGACATTTAGCCAATCAAATGTTATATTATAATGATGAATATATAAAAGGTGCTGCTCTAGAATGTGCAGAATATGTAATGGCAAATGCAGCACCATCACATGTAACAGGTAATACACACTTTGGACGATTCCTAAATGAGGATTCAATAAATATTTTCTGTGATAATTGTGTAAAGTATATATGTAAAAAACTTAATGTACAGGCTCATGGTATCTTCAGTTTTGATTTAAAAGAAAATAAAAATAATGATTTAAAAGTAACAGAAGTTAATATTCGTCATATGGCATATACAGGAGTAATGGCTCATGTTGGTTTTGATTTGATTGATGATACAATGAAAATTATGGAAGATGGTAATTTAAGTAGAATTGAAAGAGCACCATTTTTCCATTATGATAAACCATATATCTTTTTAAGAGATGTAGATGTTGAACCAATCATTCTAGATGGTGAATATGTATTCCCAAAAAATCAAAATATATAAATAATATACATAAAATTTATGTTACAAAACATAAAATTATTATCGCAAGAGAAACGTAATGGCAAAATAGAGTTAATGCGTGTTATCTCGATGCTTCAGATATTGATTTTGCATTATCTCCTTTTGGGGGGAGTATTAGATGTATTAAAAAATAGTCATGGGTTACGTTATTATGTAGCTTGGCTTTTAGAGGCTTTCAGTTATGTGGCAGTCAATGTCTTTGTAATTATCAGTGGATATTTTTTGTCACAGAGCAAAATATTCAAGCCAGGAAAACTGTTGAGTATTATTCTACAATGCTGGATTTATTCAATTGGCATTTATATGATTGGCTGTGCATGTGGTGTAGTTCATTTCTCTCTGCCTACGTTGATTACTGCATATCTACTACCACTAATCAGTGGAAAGTGGTGGTTTGTAGCTTGTTATCTTGTTTTATATGGACTATCGCCATTTTTAAATATTCTGCACACAAATTTATCACAAAAGTTACATCTAGGCTTGAATATCATGTTGGGAACTGTTTTTTCAGTCGTTCCGAGTACCATATTCTGGACAGGAAACACTATTGGAGTTAATGGGGGGTATAGTCTTATATGGTTCATTTTTCTTTATCTGCTGGCAGCATATATACAAAAATACAGCCATGAATGGAACAAGGGGATTCCATGGTTTATTATATATATTATTGCATGTTTGATGACTTGGGGATTAAAAGTATCTCAAGAATTAGTTATAGGGAAAGTCTATTGGAAAACATACAGTTATATTTCTATAACCGTATTAGTAGCTTCAGTGGCAATGTTCATGTCATTTATGAATTCGGTACAGGCATGTAAAGAGACTAAAATTGATGCTTTATGGCGTTTGTTGGGAAAAGGTACATTGGGAGTTTTTTTGATCCATACGCATTTTATTCCATACAAGGAATTCTTGTGGAACAAGTGGTGCAAGGCTGATTTGTTTTGGTTAAGCCATCATGTTGGATATTGTTTAATTCATCTGCTAATTTGGGTGTTAGGAATTTTCATTATTTGTGATATTATAGATGTAATACGTGGGAGGTTATTTTATCCATTGGAGAAGTACTTGGCCAAGATAAACTTTTATAATGATCTATTCACTAATAAAATATGAATAATTTGCTTATGATAAATATTTATTAGGATCAAATATTAATAATTGAGATGGTTATATCAAGATTCACATAAAATATTATCAATTTTTATATATAA
>JAILBH010000142.1 GCA_024681195.1 Treponema sp. | reverse complement strand
CCTTCTGGTTCTACGTACATAACTGCCTCCTTAAAAATATGGACCTGAAGAATTTTTATATCATATTGATCTAAAAATTCTTCAGGATTCTAACAACCTCTAGAGTTCAAGTTCTAATACAATGTCGCTGTCAGTCAGACTGCGAATCTTTCCGCCGTAGTTCATCTTCTTTGGCTTTGCTTCGCGGATAATTTTTGCAGCAAGAGCTCTGATGTGGCCGGCTTTTTCAAGACCTGCGTTTCCAGAGATTTTTGCTTCCGGATTTTCGATGCAGACAAGAATTGAGTTCTTGTCGTGTGTGTTATATGGCTCCGCCTGAACTACAGTTTCGAGTGATTCATAGAAGCTGTGTTTTACTGAACGAATCTTTTCTGCCATTCCCAGAAGATCCTCGCAGCTGAGATTGTCTGTGAGTTTTTCAAGGGCGTATGGTTCTGCCTCCCAGTTATAGAAGCAGGTACCAACAAGAGGCAGCGTAATTGTTGCAGCGTTCTTCTTGAAGTATCTTGTTAATGCCTGTTCGATGCTTTCGCGTGAAGAATCGTAGTCGAGCTTTTCAATTGCTGTTTCATAAACTACTTCAAAATCTTCGGGCTTAAGAATCTGCATGCGGCCATAGCACATTGAGAAAAGAATCTCTACGCAGAGCGGTTCCATAATGTACTGTGTAAGCTGCGAGAACTTTTCAAAAACTTCTTTGCGACGGATGTAAAGCTCACCTGCAAGAAGACTGTTCTTTGCTTCAACGGCTGCAAGGAGAGGACCGATGTGTAAGAGGTAATCGAAAAGATCTTTGTCCGAAACATCTACATCTGGAGCAACATAAATTACGGGATTACAGTTAAGAGCAGATTCAACAAAGGTGTAATAGCTTGGTGTAAAGTATGTGCTTGAAGCAAGTTTCTGAGCTCCGTTTACATCAGGCTTGTTTTTGTTTTCCCACTTGCCGACGAAATCAAGCTGACCTGTTTTGCTCTTTGTGAATTCAAACCAGTCGTTGGCTGTCTTAATTAAAATCTGTGCGTTCATAGATACCTCACAATTTATTGGGAGGTATCTAAACGGACATGTCAAGGCTTTAAGCGATGCGTGCCTTGACGTGGACGTATAGGACAACCTCCTTCAGTTTACGTCTCTATTATAAAACAGGGGGTGTAGCAAATTAGTGTGCACCCTCAAAAAAAATATGATATAATTTTAGAAAGTTTGGAGGCTGAAAATGGCACAAAAGAAGAAAAATGAACCAAAAAACAATTCATTTCATACTCTGAATTACTTAATGAAGATTGACCAGGCGATTCGTAACGGTGAATATCCGAATGCGAACAAACTTAATAAGATGCTTGGAACAGAATTCAGCCGAAGTACTTTTGGCCGCTATATCAGAACTCTGCAGGATGACTATGGTGCTCCTGTGGAATTTGATTTTAAGAAGAACGGCTACTATTACACAGACAATACATTTTTCATACAGCAGGTTATGTTAAAGGAAGGAGAGCTTCTGACTCTTTCTACAATTCTGCCGTTACTGGAACAATATAAAAATACACCGCTTGAAGAGTCTTACAGAAACCTCATGAACAAGCTGATTGAAATGCTGCCGCAGAATATTACAGTTGATTCGGCTTTGATAAACAATGAGGTACATTTTATTTCTGACCCGATTACAAAGCTTGAGAAAGGTGTTTTTGAAAATGTACTTAAGGCTACAAAAATGCAAAAGACTCTGGAGATGGAATATAAGACGGCACAGAATACCGATTATGAAATCCGACGTTTTGATCCTTATCATATGATCTGCCAGAAAGGAAGCTGGTATGTGCTTGGGTATTCTTATCATGCAAAGGATATCCGCCTTTATGCTATGCCTAGAATCCGTAACTGTAAGATCACTAAGGATAAATTTAAGATTCCGAAAGACTTTAAGCTTAGTGACCACATTGATGTTCAGATGGGTGCCTGGGGAAACAGCGGAGAAAAGTTTAAAGTTGAAATTGAGTTTGTAAAAGGTTTGAAGACTTATGTAATGGAACGAACCTGGCATAAGGGACAGACTATAAAAGAAAACAAAGACGGTTCTGTATATCTTTCTTTTGAAACGAATCAGCTGGGGCAGGTTGTTGCCTGGGTTATGTCTTTTACAGGTGGGGCTAAGGTTTTGAATCCGCCGGAGTTGAAGCAGAGAGTAGCGGATGCAGCCAGGGAGATTTTGAAGAATAGCTGAAAATAGTGGCCAGACCCGTAGTTTTCCTTTCCAGCCCGGCCGCCAGCTACATCACCTCCGCTGAACTCGAACTCACCGGAGGCCATATGAAGGTTTTGAACACGCGGGAGAGTTGGGAAAGGGGATGATTTGTATTATATTATTCCTATTAAAATTCATATAATTATGGTATAATAAAATTAATAATAGTGTCGTTATTTGGCATAGACTTATTGTATGATAAAAATGTGGAGTAATATAAAATAATGGCAAAAGCAAAAAAACAAGTCAGCTTTGAAGACGCTCTCTGGGGAGCTTGCGATAAACTTCGCGGAACAGTTGAACCAGCAGAATACAAACACGTTGTACTTAGTCTTATCTTCTTAAAATTCGTAAATGATAAATTTGATGCCCGCCGTCAGGAACTCAAGGACGAAGGTAAAGAAAAATATATTGATGTTCAATCTTTCTATACAATGAAAAATGTTTTCTTCGTTCCAGAAGAAAGCCGCTGGTCATTTATCATGCAAAATGCCAAGCAGAATGATATTGCACTTAAAATCGACACTGCACTAAACACAATAGAAAAACAGAATCCATCACTTAAAGGTGCGCTCCCAGATAACTATTATTCCCGACTCGGAATTGATGTTTCAAAGCTTGCGGCGCTCTTAGATGAAATAAACAATATCCAG
>JAILBH010000136.1 GCA_024681195.1 Treponema sp. | reverse complement strand
CGTCCGAAGTACCGAAAATTTTAACTGGACTTTCATTTTTATTCTGGCTGTAGTCTTTTACGTTTACTGGACAGAAATTCACAAAAAAAATTACGAAGCAGTTTTTGCAGGCCTGGCTCTTTATGGAGTTCATTGGCTCTATGAAATTGCAAACGCAATTATTGGTCATTTTGCAGGCTACCCCCTCTGGTCTGTAAGCAACGAGTCTACAACTTTTATTCTACTTGTAGGTGTGTGCTGGGAGCTTTCGATGATGTTCTCTCTGGCTGGAATTATTTCTTTTAAGATGATGCCGCAAGACCGCACTAAACGCTACTTTGCCAAAGACGGAAAAAAAGGAATAAGCTGTAAACTTGTTGTTGCGCTGGAAATGGCATTGCTCTTTGCTCTGTTCGAATCCTTCCTTGCAGGAACATCAAATCACTCATTCATCTGGGTTTACAAATGGTGGGGTGTTCTCCCGGTTTTCATCACAACCTATGTGCCTTTCTTCCTTGCAAGCAACTATGTCCCTGACATGCCTGCACCAAAACGCACACGCTTTTTAATCATAGAGTGGACGAGTGTAGCAGTACTGCTTGCTGTTTTGATTCCGCTGGGGATTATTTAGAAAGATTTGGGCGTTCCCTATGTGGTGTTTAAGTGCCCCTTCAACAAGCTCAGGGACCACTCAACCACCACATAGGTCGGGCTTTTCGCACTTCGCCGTCTACCGCGACTCATCCCTTCGGGACTGCCTCACGGCAGGTGCTACAATCCCTAACGCAGATTTTTATTTTATTATTTCTGTTAAAGTAAAACCAATTCCAATATAAGGTCTTATAGATCCTAAATTATATGAATCAGAATTCTTTGTTGAACCGTAAGCTGTATTTATTTCACCTTTATAATAAAAATCATGAGAAAAAAGACTTCCAGCAGTAAGATAAAAATGCTTTGTTGGAAGATATCTAATTCCTATATCTCCACCAATTCCAAACGAATAATTTATTGTTCCAACATATTTTGTTCTTAGTGAATATTGAGCTAGATGAAAACCTAAAGCACTTAAAATTTCAAAATTATCATTTATATTAAATTTATATGTTGGTCCTATAATTGCAGATAAAAGCATGGAAAAATCCCAATCAGAACTAGTGGTTGTTATTGAAATACCCCCAGAATATACTGTCGCCTTATCTATAAAATTATAATCAGTATTTATATATATACCCCAATTTTCATTGAAATATCCAGATACAGATAAATCAAAACCATTTGTTAATAGTTTGGTTTGTGCCTGATCTGTACGTTCTGTAAACATTCCAAAATTATAAGCAGCTGTGATGTAAGTTTTTGTTTCTTTTGCAAATACCATTGAAGATAACACTAATGACAAAAAGACAAAAATCGATTTTTTCATATAAAATCCTCCTTTTAGATTGAGCATAGTTACTCAATTCTTGGTTAAGAGTAATTATATTACATATTTATGGGTATTTCCACTACTCTTTTTTTCAAACTAGTATTTATAAGCAATTTTGATATTTCTAATTATCATCAACAATGTTTTTATGAAAATTTCAGAGATTCAAAATCGACTTGGCGAAAACTTAAAGCAAATAAGAAAATCTAAAAAGCTTACACAATTTGAACTTGCTGAAAAGGCAAATGTTTCAGAAGACACCATAAAGAGTCTTGAACAAGGTAGAACCTGGTGTTCTGATAAAACCCTCTCCCAAATCACCGAAGCCCTTGAAATAGACGTAGTAAAACTTTTTATGCCAATAGGTGAGTCTTTCAAGAAAAACAAAGAAAACACAGCCAAATTAAAATCAGCAATAGCTGCAGATGTGCGAAATTATGTAAATGAAATTTTGAAGGAATTTGATTAGTAAAAGGTTAATCAAATTCCTTGTGATAAGTCTTTTCTTTTTTTGATGTTTTCCGGATCGTTTATCATTTTTATACAAAAAACAATAAATTGTGTTATAATAAGTTTAGGATATAAAATGCCAACAGTTTTTAGAAAAGATGAATTTAGATTTTATTTTTTCTCTAGAGAAGAAACACGAAAACATATTCATGTTTCTTCTCCAAATGGGGAAGCAAAAATCTGGATTGAACCTGAAGTTTCTGTTGCAAAAGTTGTAAATCTTTCACAACAGGAAGTAAATAAAATTGTTGCTTTGGTAAACGAAAACCTGGAGATAATAAATGAACACTGGAACAGCCACTTTAGTAAAAACTAAAATAGCAGAAATTACAAATATCTCTCCATTTGGATTTTGGGTTTTATTAGATGATGAAGAATTTTTTATAGACTTTAAACAGTATCCTAGTTTTTATAACGCAAAAATTTCAGAAATAAATGATTTTACAATAGATGCCATGGGAAACTTTCATTGGGAATCTCTGGATGTTGATATTGAAAAAGATGCGATTGAACATCCAGAGAAATATCCTTTGGTTTATAATTAAAACACCTTGTGAAAAGTCTTTGCTTTAAAGGTCTCGCTGCCGTCCAGCTTGGTGTATTCGGTGTCTTCGTAAAAGGACATGCCAAGCTTTTCCATGACGCGGCGGGAACCATTATTATCTACTGCAAAAGTACCAGCTATTACATGAACATCATATTTGCTTTTAGCATATTCTATTATTCGGGAAATTGCTTCAGGTGTGTAGCCGTTGTGCCAGTAATCGTAAGCAAGGTTGTAACCAACACTCCACACATCAATATCGTCGTGATAATAAAGGCCTCCACTACCAATAAGCTCGCCTGTTGATTTTAATACAAATCCATAATCAAGCTTTTTTTCATCTTCGTATAAAGTTTCGAGCCAAGCTTTGCCTTCTTCCACATTCTTATACAAAGGATAAATCATATATTTATTTACGCGGGGATCGCCTGTCCATTTAAAAACCGCTTCTAAATCATCAATTGTGAGTGGACGGAGAATGAGGCGTTCGGATTCCAGGGTTGGTAAAATTATTTTTGACATATGATTTCTCCTTTGGTTTATGAATAATTTCTATTCCGAAAATCCTAAGCTTTCCCAGTCATTATACAGTTTTGTGTAATTTAAAGAATATTCTATTAGTTTTTCACGTGGAACTTTTTCGGCTATTTTTCTGACAATCTTTTGAGCGAAAGAATATAAATCATTTGTAAGTGTAAATAATTTTTCAAAATTAAAAATATCTTCTTTAGGGTAATCAATTTTTATATCATGA
>JAILBH010000103.1 GCA_024681195.1 Treponema sp. | reverse complement strand
GTGTGATATACAAAGGAAGTTCTTTTCCTGAAGCTTCAAAAACTCTTATAGTAGAACCGGCATTATTTCTGATATTCAGACCGTCTTTTAATTTAAGTTTGATACCGTCTGTAGTTCCTTCTACCGAATAAAACTGACCTTGGGTTGAAAGTTTAGCCGAAGATTGTGATGAGCTTGTGCTCTTTTTTTTAGAAGTTTGGGAATTCTCATTATTAGGGCCATTGTGATTGCAGCCAAATAATAGAGTTAAAAGGGGGATAAGAATTAATAAATTTTTTTTCATAGGGTCTCCTGTCCGGCAAATTTGCCTTATTTGGAGACAAGTATAATGGTGGCGGGTAGTCATCTAATGACCAAGTGAAAACATTTTTAAGGGCTGGGGTCCCTGAGCCTGTCGAAGGGTAAGGGGTTATCACTCTTGCCAAAAATGTAGCGTTCCTGCAGCCGATTTTCTCCAACGTGCGCTTGAGGCATATATAGTATCGTCATCCTTCTCCCAATAAACACATATCTTAAAATAGGAGTAGTCTTTTAGTCTTTCTTCATAACCAAAATATGCCTGAGATTCATTTGAATTAAGGAGATATTTCCTTACTTCAGATGAAAAGTCTGGAGAGGCACTGCAAACAAGGTATATTCTTTCCTGGCTTAATGGCGCTCTAGTAAAGCTGTATTCTAGATATACAGTTTTACCAGAGTATATAGAATCCATTCTTTCGATAACAGGTGTACAATTTTTTCTTGTAAGTTTTCGTTTTGTAAAGGTATTTGTATTTCCAGACCAATCGGTAAAGGTAATTTTGAAAGTATAGGTTGTATTACTTTCCAAAGATCCTATTATTGTGGAAGTTTTTACGGAGTCTTCCTCCGTTTCATTGCCCTCATTATCTACAACTGTTTTTTTATAAAAAATGTCTGTAATCTGGTTTGTTGGTGTCCAGGTTTGTCCTTCATCTTTTGAGTATTTGATATCAATGCTTTTTAAATCGTTAGGGGGGGGCCCAGGATATAATTACTTTTCCATTAGGAACAGAATCATCTGTAATTTGAGGTTCGCTTATGTGGACATTATCATCAATAATGAAATAAGCAGAAGATTTGACAGGATCTCCTTGGTTTGCTGGCGTTGTGATACTGTGTAAAGTCGTTCCGTTGTTATCATAAAGATATATATTCAAGGCATATAGACCTTCGGGATAATTAGACAAATCAATGATTCCTTCATACTCAGATTCTCTGCCAATACTTGTGTAGTATGTTTTTAAGGTTGTAATAGTATTATTAGGGAAGAGATCCTCATAATTATTATTGCGGAACCTGTTTAATTCAACATCAAAATAAGGTGCAAGTCCGCTGCCTTCATCACCTGCTTTGACTTTTATATATATCTTTTTTTCTTCAAGCTTTTCAATCAATTGCGAACAGGTATGATTGTTAAAACTTTGGTCCCAAGGCAGAATTTCTAAATCTTGGCCGTTTTTATCTTTCATTTTAATTTTAATTTCTGAAAGATTTGGTGGATCATTATCATCCTGATTATTTACCTGATAAACCCAGTCTTTAGATTCAAACAGACCAATTTTTTTTGACATATTTTCGTATTCAACTTCATAACAAAAGCTCTTATCTATTGAGACAGAAATAAAACTGTAATTTTCTGGGAGGAGGTCTTTGTTTGCAGGAATAATAAGAGTTGTAGGGCTTTCAAAATAAGGAGCGCTAAATCTGTTGTTTATATTTGTCTGTTCATCATTGTTTTTAATAAGTATGTTTTTATAAATATATTCTCCATTCTTTTTATAACCATAAATATCTGTCATTCCTGGTACAGCATTTTCCGGTAAAAAATCCTGGTCGCTTAAACCAAGTTCAGCTTTTAATTCCTTTATTTCGTCAAGACTGTAATAAATGCTCGAACGGTCCATTTTTTTATCAAAAATTACCTGAATTTTTGTATCCTTTAAGCTAAGTGAACCTGTATAAATTGGGGAATAAGAAAGAATCTTAGGACGTCGTACTACAACAGGGGTAATTATAATATCTTCCAAAGGTTTTTTGAAGGTGACTGTTGTTTCTACTTTGTCAGGGTCGTTTATTTTGATATAATTCTCCAAGTCTGCAGCGTCAGATATTTTTTTAGAAGTGACTTTCCATGTAACAAATTCGTAATCTGCAGAAGGTTCAAAGGAAAGGTCAAAAACGTCCGAAGGCTTTTGCTGTGCTTCTCCTCCTGCTGGTTTAACAACAGTTCCTGTTCCATTTTGCGGCTTTACTTTTATAAGTGTATAATCAGAATTAGCATAAGTAATTGCGGCTTTTATTTGTTCAGATGCTTCCCGCCCCTTAAGAAAATTCTGGCAGCTGACCAGCAATAAAGCGAATGTGCTCAAAAGTATTCCAAAAACTTTTTTATTCATAATAAACCCCTGCAACTTTATAATGTGTATTTTATTATTTTATTATGAATTTATTAAAGCTTCAACTTCTTCGCAGGTGAGGGGAATATTGGCTATGTATTCCTGGCGGGCGGCTTCTATTTCTTCGTAGGTCCAGTGACGTCCGTTTGTGGCGCGCATTCCGGGACATTCGCGGGCAATTTCGTCCCAGGTTGCTTTGTCTTTTACAATCCAAGCCCAGAAAGGGTAGGTGCGGCACTGGCTTGGGCGGTGTTCATAAAGTGAGCAGCCGTTTTCCCACAAGATGCAGTCGTAGTTTGGTTTTTCCAACAGAGCCAGAACAGTTTTTCCTTCGTAGTAGTCGGCCCAGCGGCAGTATTTAGAAACAAACTCTTTGATGGAAAGTCCAGTGCCTTCGCAAAGCTTGTCCAAATCCGAACGCGACAAATAAACATATCCGGGCGAATGTCCGCAGCAAAACGAACAGCGCTGGCATGAAAATTTGAGACCGTTTTTGTAAAAGCAGGAAGCGTTATCCATAATGCTCATCATATCAGATTTTTTCCTATTCTTGTAGATAAAATTGCAATTAATTTTAATTTTATGGGATATAATAAATTATAAAAGGAGATTTTCTTTATGATTTATTATGTAAACGCAAAAGCAAAGACAAACGGAAATGGAACAAAGGCTGCACCTTTTAAAACAATTAATCAGGCAGCCGCAATCGCAAAAGCTGGAGATCAGGTTATTGTAGCTCCTGGAACCTACAGAGAACAGGTTGTGCCAAAGTTTGGTGGTAGTGGTGACGAGCCGGAACAGCGCATAATTTATAAATCAGAAAAACCTCTTGGTGCAGTAATTTCGGGCGCCGAGATTCTCAAAGGCTGGAAAAAATATAAGGGTGATGTTTGGACTGCCAAAGTTGATAACGGCGTTTTTGGCGCTTACAATCCATATACAACTTATGTTTGCGGAGACTGGTATTTTGCACCAACTGTACGTCACACAGGCTGTGTTGTTCTTAATGACAGAATGATGTATGAGACAGTTACTTTGGAAGAATGTCTTGCCGGTAAGCCGGATCCATGTGCCTGGGATCAGAAGGAATCTCAATTCAAATGGTTCTGCCAACAGGAAGATAATTGTACTGTTTTTTACTGCAACTTTAAGGGCCTTGATCCAAGCAAACAAACCGTAGAAATTCTTGCACGCCGTAACTGCTTTATGCCGGACACAAACGGGCTCAACTATATTACAGTAAGCGGATTCAAAATCTGTAATGGTGCTACAACCTGGGCACCGCCAGCTGCCTACCAGGACGGACTCATTGGTCCACACTGGAGCAAGGGCTGGATCTTCGAAGACCTTGAAGTTTGTAACAGCCGCTGCTGCGGTATTTCTTTGGGTAAGTACTGTGATCCCGAAAATGACATGTATTTTTACACAAAGCATCTTAAGAGCCCAACCCAGATGGAACGTGATGCAGTTTGCCGCGGACAGTATCATGGATGGACAAAAGAAAATATTGGTTCTCATATTATTCGCCGCTGTCATGTTCATCACTGTGAGCAGACAGGAATTGTTGGACGCATGGGTGGAGTTTTCTCTACAATTGAAGACTGTCACATTCATCACATCTGTAATTCTCAACAGCTGGGAGGGGCCGAAACTGCAGGCATTAAGCTTCATGCCGCAATTGATGTGCTTATCCGCCGCAATCATATTCACGACTGTATTATGGGTGTATGGCTCGATTGGGAAGCTCAGGGTGCGCGCATTACACAAAATCTTATGTACAACAATCAAAGACCGGAAGGACGTGAAGCTGCCAAG
>JAILBH010000097.1 GCA_024681195.1 Treponema sp. | reverse complement strand
AGTATTAGCCTCATGTCAAAATTTCTTAAAAGGCGAATCTGTTAAAGATGAAATTCAAAAAAAGATTTTTATTGCAAATAACGAATGCCCTGTTGCTACTGTAGAAGAACCAAATTTTGAAAATGCCGGTGTTCCCAGAAACAAATCTGTTATTGTTAGTTTTTCGCTTGCTGTAGATCCTCAGACTTTTGCTTCTAATTATGATATAAAAGATTCAAAAGGAAAGTCTTTGCTGGACCATTATCTGGAGCCTGAGTGGTCAAATGATAACAGGCTTGTTGTTATTGCTGCAAATGAAAGTAATCTGATTGACCTGGGTGGCCAGGCAGTTATGGATGTTTTCTTTACTCTTTCTAAAAAATGTACAACCAACGACGGATTACCTATAAAAGAAGAGTTAAACGTAAAATTCCGAATTAATACAACAACAGCAAATGAACTTCCGGTTTTGAGTGAGCAGACAAGGGTTGTTCGCCCGGAAATAAGTGTTCAGCTTTCTGAATCAGATTTTTATAATATTCCGGCTTCGGGAGCTTTTGTTGGAATTGATGTTACAGATTCAAATCAACTTATAAATGACAATTTCTATAATTTATTGAATGCGCAGAATGAAAAGGCTATTTGTGAAACAAACCATATTAATTCAACACTTAGCATGCATATAGAAGGAAATGATTCTGGTTTAGGTAATGGTGCGCTAAGAGCCCAGATTCAATTCAGACAGATTTATACAAATGGCGGGTTAAAAACTTCCGGCAGTTTTGAAACACAAAAAATTCCACTTTCGGAAATAAATGAAGCCGAAAACAATTATGCCAATTATATTTTAGACTTGTCTGACGAGAAGTATAAGGATGGAATGTATATTGTTCTTGTGAATACAATTGACCAGTATAATATTTTAAGCGAAACAACAAAGGTATATTTTATAATCCGCGATACACAGATGGCCGAAAACTCAAGCGTCATGATCTGGTTTGAAACTCCTACGTTCAGACAGGATTTTACTATGGATGGACAGACAGCTTATCCTATTCCGTTTGACCAGGAAGTGCCGGTAGCAGCTAAGTTAGATACTTACAGGGACCAGTTTCAGTTTGGATATATAAGTAATGATACTTATTATGTTTCTTCTTCTGCAAAGCATTATGAAGATAATAAGGAGAGTTTTAAATATCTTATTTCGTGGGGAACAAGTCTTAATTCTATGTCTGTTCCTGTAGAACCGGCTGGTGTACAAAAAATACCTGCCCTGGAATATTACAACTATGATATTCCGGCTTATTTATATGAGCTTGACAAAGAACCGACGTTTGTATTGGTTGATGGCGATGCGTCAAAATATACATACGAGTCTGTTCTTAATAACTTTTTTTACAATAACTATGTAAAATTTAATTACAGTAGTCTTTATAATTCAAATGATAAGATTTTTTATAAATTGCCTCAGACTTATTATGATTTTATAAATGATAATAAGCAGTCAGATATTATTATTCAGGCATGTATTATTGATTCTGTTGGAAATATAGCAAGGTCTTCTACAATTACTCCAAAAATGATTGATTTTTATGGTTATACTGTAGAGGAGATTTCTGGTGGTAAAAGAATTCATCTTAATTATTCTGATAATACTACTGATGTAACAAAGCTGAATGCAGAACTGGATAAGAGTATTGTGTTAAATTACAGAATCTTTTATGCCAAAATAGAAAACGATAATGTCGACACTGATAATCTTAATCTTATAAGAAACTGTGCAACAGAGTTTATAAATGATCGTTATTCAATGCAGACAGACAAGCCGTGGTTTGACATTACGGACAGCTCAAAGTATGTAGTTTATATTCAGCCAAACTATTCAACAAATTCTCTTGTCAGCGGTCAGTATCTGGGACAAACCTTTGGTCCTATGTATAAGGTTGTTGTGGATCCGTCAAAATCATACAGTACAACACCAGCTGAGCCTGCTTTTACTGTTACAAAGGATGATGTTGAACTTAACACAGGTTTATTAAATGTAAAAATCAATTTAAATAGTATACAGGCTAATTTAACTTATGTTCCTTCTTACTGTGTAGCGGTTACTAATCCAGATGAACAAACCTGGGTTTATCCGGAATATGAATTTAATTCTGCTGCAAAAACGATTACATTTAAAATGGTTAATCCGCTTACAATTCGTGCAGGCGTATATGAGGAAGAAATTACTACTGCCGAAACGGATAATAAAAACACCTGGAAAATAAAGGAAGGCGGTGAATATATTCTTAAAGATGATTTCTTTAAAGCCCGCGATAAATTAAGAAATGAGTATGAAGATCTTTATTGGTTTGGTGTTTGGGTAAAAGTTAAGGTTAAGGCTATTGCGGAGGATCCGACTAATGTAAGTCTCATTGCTTCCAGTGAAAAAGAAGAAGGTTTTTGGGTTGCAGGAGAAGAGGATGATAATATTCCTCCTTACCAGAGCAATGCTCTTTCGGAGCATGACTCAATGCTTTCTTTTGATGGAAAACAATTTGTCTTTAATAAGCTTATTCGAGAAGACCAGGGACATTTAAACAAAGAATTTACATATTATTACACACCATATAATGAGGCCTGGGGAGAAAATCTTTCGGTTCTTAGTGATGCAGAGATTGAAAGCTTGCCTCACGCAGGAAGTTACGTACAATCAAAATGTTATTGGGACTGGCCTTGGGACAGAAAAGATCTTAAAGCTCTGGATGAAGCTGCCGGGGTTACTACACATCAACAGTTGTGTATTGAGTTTAATCCTGTAATTCCTGTTAATGGACTTCCGGACGGACAGTATATGTTCTTTGGTAAGTTTACTGACAGCAGGGGAAACTACAGCTACATAACTCTTGGTAAGGCTAATGTGGGCACATTCAATAAAAAGCCTGTGGTAGAATGCAATACAATGAACGAAAGCATTACTGTAAAATTTGACCGGGAAGGTGCCTTTGACAAGTATTATATTTGTCTGGAAAGATTTGATTCCTGGTTAGACAATGGTACTTATCGGAATGAGTGGCATCCTGTTTACGGAGATAGAAACGAATTACAAAAACTGGACAAAAATGCTCAAAGCTGGACACAGATTTATAATCCTGATTTTGAATATAAGCGGTTATATGGGAACTCGTTTGAGGTAAAAAGTGACAGCATAAATCCTGAGAATGACAAGCGTATATATGACAATGCCTATTATCGTGTAACAATACAGGGCTTTAATGAACATCCTTATGACAGTTCTACTAATATAGGTGTAAACAAAAGGTATGGAAGGCCTTATAGAGACTGGCCGGAGGATGCGAGAAGTATTCCTGAGGGCTGGAGTGAGTGGGATAACAATATTGTAGGTTTTATTTCAGATGAGCGCAGCTATGATTTGTGTACAGAAGAAACTGTATCTTATACAACTTATTGTTACATGCCGGGAAACTGGACGGAAACACATAATGGACAGACTGTTGATGTAATACAGGAAACTGAGAATATAACTTCCGGTTTTTCTCCTTCGCTTGCAATACCTTATTCAGAAGTGGATTTTGTAGTAAATGTATTTACAAGTCTTGTAGATTTGGGAAATAATCCTGATGAATGGGAAAGAAGGGGAACCCTTGCCGCAACACATATTTATCATCCTGAAGACACAAATGGTCCAGCTTATTATAATCCTTCAAAAAACAAGTTTGATTACACAACTGCATATGAGGATGTTATGAATTCTCCTATGAAGGGTAATTTGTATTATGCTGTTGTAGTGCATTTTGCAGACGGAAATAGTGCTGTTTCTAATGTGTGGTCTGTTTATAAGAATTAGGGGTTTTATAAATACAGTTTTATTTTAACTATATTATAGACTATTTTACGAAAATTCGGTATTTTATATAGTAACAACTCATAAATTATTTTTAGGAGATATAATCATGGCAGATGTAAAAGTTGCTATTAATGGTTTCGGCCGTATTGGTCGTTTGGCTTTCCGCCAGATGTTTGGCGCAAAGGGATACGAAATCGTTGCTATTAACGATTTGACAAAGCCTTCTATG
>JAILBH010000074.1 GCA_024681195.1 Treponema sp. | reverse complement strand
AATCTACAAACTCCTGAAAATCTTCTTTGAAAGCCATCTGACAAACAATCCTCGCTACGAATGCGGATGTGCCTTGTTATAGGTTTCAATCAGTTTTTCTGTGGTGATGTGGGTGTAGCGCTGGGTTGTAGAAATTGAACTGTGGCCCAGCATTTCCTGAACCATGCGGACATCGGCGCCATTGCCAATCATGGTTGTGGCAAAGGTATGACGGAAGGCATGAGGGTTCATATGATGATTTGTTCCTTCCGGACCTGAGTAGCGGTTTATGATATAACGGATTCCACCGGTTGTAAGCGGCTCGCCTTTTTGATTTATAAAAAGCTTTTGGGTAGGTTCTTTAATTCCATTCTGCGCAATGAGCTTGGTGCGGTCGGCAAGATAAAGTCGCAGCGCCGCCACAGACGAGTCATCAAAATAAACAATACGCTGCTTGTCACCCTTACCAGTAACAACCGCAGAAGAATAATTCCCGCGAAAATCCCCGAGTTTAAGATTTGTAATTTCGCTCACACGACAACCGCTTGAATAAAGCATCTTAAAAAGAGCAAGATCGCGGTTGCCCCACAAAAGCTCTTTAGTAACTGGCTCGCTGCAAAGTTCGTTTACTTCGCCCTGGGTCATAAAGCGCGGCATTTTTTTTGGAAGCTTTACAGTCTTTAGCTCAAGCGCCGGATTTTTTTGAATATAATTGAACTTATGTGCATAAGCAAACATTGTCCTGACAGCCGCAATAAAGCGGTTTACAGTTGCAGATGACATTTTCTGTTTGGAAAGCTGTCCTATACACAATAAGAGGTTTTCTTTAGTGACATCCCCTACTTCCATATGTGGTGACAAAAATTCCATGAGCTTGGCAAGGTCGTTTTTGTAGCCGATGCAGGTATTATCCGAAAGACCACGCACGGCACTAAGATAGAGGATGAATTCGTCTGTGAGTGACTGTAAGTCCATGTTTTAATTATCGGCAGAGATTCCCGTGTCAAGCACGGGAATGACAGATTATTCTGTAGTATCTTCCCCATCGCTCGTATGCAAATAGTTACAGTCCGGATTAATACAAGACTTGTAGCTGCCGTTCTTTTTGTCGAACTTTTCTACGAGGAACCAGCCGCACTGAGGGCAGTACTGGTCAATAGGCTTAAAGTGACTGATAAAATTACACTTTGGATAATTTGTACAGCCGTAGAAGGATTTGCCGCGGCCCTTTGTTTTGCGTTCTACGATGTCGCCACCACAATCCTTGCATGGACACTTTGCCAGTGGAATAGACTTGGTGTTGTGACACTCTGGGAAGCCTGAACATGCCAAAAAGTATCCAAAGCGGCCGAGTTTCTTTACCATTGGTTTACCGCAAAGGTCGCACTTAAGGTCAGTCTGTTCGTCCAAAAATCCTTTAATGCTTTCCTGGGTTTCCATAACTTCGTCTACGCGCTTTTTAAAAGGTGCGTAAAAGTCGCCCATCATGGTGTTCCATACCAGGGTATCGTTTTCTACTTCATCAAGCTTATTTTCTACTTCTGCAGTAAAGGATTCGTTTATTACATCCGGGAACGACTCAACAAGAATCTTAGAAATAATTTTTCCAAGCTGGGTCGGAACCAATTGCTTATTTGAACGTGTTACATAATAGCGGTCAAGCAAAACAGAAATAATTGGTGCGTATGTAGAAGGACGTCCAATTCCCTTTTCTTCGAGCATGCGTACGATAGAAGCATCTGTATAGCGTGCAGGTCCCTGGGTAAAGTGCTGTTCCGGATGGAACTTTTCTACCTTAATTTCTTCGCCTTCTTTCATTGACGGAAGTGAAGATGATTTTTCTTCTTTTGAAGCAAGAAGCTTAATCACGTTGTAAAAACCCTTTTCCGCAATCTTTGAAGCCGCAACACGGAATACAGCCTCACCACTAGTAATTTCTACACTTGTAGTTACCATCTTTGCATTGTTCATCTGAGAAGAAACAAAGCGTTCCCAGATGATTGAGTACAAACGGAACTGATCATGATTCAAATATTCCTTTACGCTTTCCGGTGTATAAGTTGTATATGTTGGGCGAATACCTTCGTGGGCATCCTGTGCTGCCTTACCAACTGAATAATGAATCGGCTCAGGAGGTAAATCTTCCGGATAATTCTTGCTAAGCCAGCCGCGAACATCTTCGAGTGCAGTTTCAGAAATACGAACAGAGTCTGTACGCATATAGGTAATAAGACCAACGCGGTTCTGACCAATCTGAATACCTTCGTAAAGCTGCTGTGCAATCTGCATAGTTTTGCGCGAGGTATATCCAAGACGGTTTGCCGCAGCCTGCTGGAGCTTAGAAGTTGTAAACGGAGCCTTAGGGCGAACAGTCTTATCTGTCTTTTTGATTGAAGAAACAACGCAAGGAGTATTTGTAATTGTTTCCATGATCGCGTTTACTTCGGCTTCTGATTTGAGCTCAGGAGTTTCTCCCTTATATTTTACAAGCTGTGCCGTAAAGTTTGATTTACCCTTAGAAAAATCTGCGTCCAGTGTCCAGTATTCTTCAGGCAAAAAGTCCTCTACTTCTTTTTCGCGTTCACATATAAGACGTAATGCAACAGACTGAACACGTCCTGCAGAAAGTCCGTTCTTTACCTTTGTCCAAAGGAGCGGGCTCAAGTTATAACCAACAAGACGGTCAAGAACACGGCGTGCCTTCTGGGCATTTACCTTTGCTTCTACAATTTCGCCCGGATGCTTTACAGCTTCTGTTATTGCAGTTGGTGTAATTTCGTTAAAAACAATTCTGCTTATTTTTGCGTTTGTTTTATCACGAAGCGCATTATTCAAGTGCCAGGCAATTGCCTCTCCTTCGCGGTCGTTATCCGATGCGAGCAGAACAAAATCAGACTTTTTTGCGTCCTTCTGCAATTCCTTTAAAAGTTTTGCCCGTCCACGAACAGTAATATATTCAGGCTGGAATCCGTTATCAATATCGATTGCCATACGTGACTTTGGAAGGTCAATCAGATGTCCCATTGAAGCTTTAACGGTATAGCCGGCACCAAGATATTTTTCGATAGTATGTGCCTTTGCAGGAGACTCTACAATTACCAGAGTCTGCGGTGTGTGTTCCTTAGCTTTCTTTGTAGCCATAATTAATCCTCGAACAGCTTTTGCTGAATAATCTTTGCACTGCGCAAGCCAGGCATTTCTGTCATAGCCTTGCAGTAGTCTTTATAATCTTTTATGACCGGAGCACCATTCTTTATGAATTTTTCCGGTCTGTTTTCCAGTTTATATTTACTTACTTCGCCTGTAGAAAAACGCTTTTCAAGATCTCCAGCAACAACAGCTGCAATCTTTTCGGCCATTTCTCCAAAGGCTGCCTCATGAAAAAGAACATCACGGTTATAATCAGAGGCAAAGTCGGCGGTTATTAAAGCCCCGCTGCCAGCAGGAGCCTCTATTACAACAGTAGCAGGAGAAAGCCCTGCAATAATCCTGTTGCGTCCTACAAAATGCCAGTTAGCAATTCCCATTCCAGGTTCATACTCGCTTATAAGGCAACCGCCTGTCTGTAGAATCTGTTCTGCCATTTTTTTGTGGCCTCCGGGAACAATCTCATCAATCGCACTTGGTAAAACCGCAATAGTTCGTCCAAGTTTAGAAAGCTCCATTCCCTTTTCCTGCGCATCAAAATAAGCGTTGATTGCGCCCCGGTGAGCATACCCGTCAATTCCGTTAGCAAGCCCAGAAACAACACAAACGCCATCCATACAGGCGTCATAGCCAAAACTGGTTGCAGCTTTAGTCCCCGCCGCACTTGCAGTACGGGTTCCAACAACAGAAACTGAACGCTCCTTTAAAAGCCCAACATTTCCACGACAAAACAAAAGAAAAGGCGGATCCGAAATCTGTCTTAAAATCTCCGGATATTCCGGGTCATCATAAGCCACAATAGCAATTTTCATTGCCATACAACGGCGCGCTGCATTCTGAGCACACCTTAAGTTTTCTGCACCATTCCAGCCGGTTTTTCTTTTAAAGGCACGGCCGGTCTCCTTTTCAATATCTTCTATAGAAAGTAATGCAAGTTTAGAATAATTGTCAATATTATTTGCGAATTTTTTTTTCTCTTCCAGCGTTAAAAACGTCATTCTGGCAAGAGAAAGGTTGAGAATAAGCTTATTATCATCTAAATCAGTTTGTGTAAGCAGCATCTAAGGCTATTTTCTTATTCTCCTCGGCAGTTTTTTTAGTTTCATCTGATTTTGTGATTTCTATGATTTTGTCATAAATTTCTGCAGATTTTTCAAAATCATAGGTAGAATAATATGCACGGGCAAGCACAAACATTACATCAAGATTCTTAGTATCAATAGACATTGCTTTTTCCAGATGTGGAATTGCTTTTTCGGGTTCATCAAGTTCGAACACATAAAGAACACCAACACCATAAAGGGCCCGTACATAGCGCTCTTCAATCTGGATGGCACGAAGATATGCTTCTTCTGCAAGCTTAAGATAATTGTATTTTAATTCGTTGGTTCCGCTTGCATTAAAATCAAGGGCTGCATGAGACATATATCCTGCACAAACTCCAACATAATAATACAGGTTCTGATTATCAGGATAATACTTTAAGGCTTCTTCAAAACATTTGAGGGCTTCACCATACATTTTGTTATCAAGGTAGCGGGTTCCAAGAATTTTATACCAGATTCCAATCTGACTTTGTGCAAGCTGAACATCTGCAACCCGTTCCTGATATTTTCCTATTGCGTCCTTTAATTCTTCTATTGTAGTAGGACTTTCAACGCCTTCTTCCAGTTTTTGATGACGGATTACAGTCTTATTAGAAACTCCGCCACAGGAAGCAAGCAGCATAATTGCAGAAAAAACAATAATTACACTTTTGATTTTAATCATTTTTATTCCCCTCAAAATATTTTTTATGAGCGTCCGCAAGCTGTGTATCGGTGATATGCGTATAAATAGTTGTAGTACTAAGGTCTGAATGACCAAGCAGCTCCTGCACAGAACGCAAATCTGCCCCACCCGCAAGAAGATGAGTTGCAAAGGAATGTCGCAGGGTATGTACTTTTGACTGCACTCCCGACAACGCTTCCAGTTCCTGAAACCTTTTCCATACACCCTTTCTGGAAATAGGCTCTCCCTTGTAATTTACAAAAACTTCGGAAATATTTCTACCCTTTACAAGCTCAGGACGTATTTCATTCATATAACGCAAAAGTTTTTGAGCAGCTATCTCTCCAAACGGCACAAGTCTTTCTTTATCACCCTTACCGTGAACAAGAATAAGGTGTTCATCAAAATGAACATTTGCAACCTTCAGACTGCAAGCCTCACTTATTCTAAGTCCACACGAGTAAATGAGTTCAAACAAGGCAGCATCTCTTATACCAAGCGGAGTTGAAGTATCTATTGCCGAAAGGAGCTTATCTGTCTGCTCTACAGAAAGGACGGAAGGAAGATGTCTTCCTGCTTTGGGCCTGTCCAGCATAAGCGCATAATTTTCGGGCCAATAGTTTTTTCGAACAAGATAGCTGCCAAGTGCTCTGAGTGCCGAAATATCCTTGGCAAGCGTAAGCTCGGTGTTTCCATCTACCTTACGCTTCATCAAAAAATAGACAAGGTTCTGGGCTGTAACATCACGAAGCTTGATATGTTCTCCTGCCAGCCACTCCAAAAATTCCTGCGCAGAAATTTTATAGGTGGAGGCAGTTTTTTCGGCAGCCCTTTTTACAAGAATCAAATCTGCATAAAATTGCTCCAGAAGCCCTTCTATTGTCATTTTTAATTAGTCATCGGTAAGGCTTATTCCGCGTCCATATTTTTCTGTCCAGATTGCAGGCTGACTAAGATCGTTAGGATCTGCAAAAGATGAAGGACGTGTTACAACCTTTCTAACCGGCTGTTCTGGTTCTTCTGAATCAAAAAGAGATGGTCCCCAGGCAGTTTTCTTTTCTTTTTCTGCAGTCTGTGTATCCGGATTTGTTTCAAAAGAAAATGGCGCACGTTCTGCAAGAGGATCAGAAGCCTTTTCGGTTGGATGCAGGATTGAATCAAGTTCATTAGCGCGGACAACATTAGGATCATTTACAACAGGAGCTTCCGGCACCGGTTCCTTTTCTACTTCTGGTGCAGCCGCAACATTATTCTTTGCATTATCAAAACCGGTTGCAATTACAGTTACGCTGATTTTGTCTCCCATATCTGGAGAAATAACCTGGCCCCAGTACATATTGTAATCCTGATCTGCGCTTGCTGTAACAATTCCACAGATTTCATTAACTTCGGCCATAGAAACCTTCTCAGAAGCACAGATGTTGATAAGCAGGTTCTTGGCTCCATCAATATGAGAATCTTCGAGCATAGGATTAGAAATAGCTTTTGTTGCTGCATCAACAGCACGGTTTTCGCCTTCTCCAACACCAATACCAAAGATAGCGTTACCCTGACCCTTCATTGCATTTTCTACGTCTGCAAAGTCGGTGTTTACGCTTCCTGAATCTGTAATGATATTTGAAATACCTTCTACACCCTGACGAAGTACATCATCTGCAAAACGGAAAGCATCCGGTACAGAAGTATTTTTATCTACAACCTTAAGAATCTGCTGGTTAGGAATAACAATGAGTGAATCAACTTCATCCTTGAGTTTTTCAAGACCTTTTTTTGCCTGACGCATTCTTACAGGACCTTCAAAATCAAAAGGAGTTGTAACAACGGCAACTGTAAGAGCTCCAAGCTCGCGTGCAATTTTTGCAACAACAGGAGCAGAACCAGTTCCGGTTCCACCACCCATACCGGCAGTTACAAAAACCATGTTTGCACCACGAAGTACATTGGTAATCATTTCGCGGTCTTCTTCGGCAGCCTGTTCACCAATTTCAGGTCTTCCACCAGATCCAAGGCCCTTAGTTACCTTTTGACCAATTGCAAGACGATTCTGGGTTTTAGAACCACCCAATGCCTGCAAATCTGTATTTATGGCAATAAATTCTACATTCTTGATTTGAGCTTCGATCATGCGGTTAACGGCATTTCCACCACCGCCACCACAACCTACGACTTTAATACAGGTTGGACTTGCGTTGTGTTCCATTTCTTCAAAATCTGAAACAACACCGCCTTCCTCTACAATTGATAAATCCGATACATTCATACTTCCTCCCATTATGAATCATCTGTTGATTTTTTATTTTTAAATTCCTAGAAGAACAATTTTCTTAATCTCTTGAAAATATTCTCCTTTTCTTCTCCACTCTTTACAGCACTTGAACGTTTTGAACGTCTTCCTGAATTTCGCAGAGTTACTAATCCCTTGTTTGCAACAACCAGACCAATAGCAGTTGCAAATTCAGGTTTGCGGTATTCTTCTTCGAGTCCACCCAGACTTTCAGGCACACCGCGTCTTACCGAAGAGGTTTTAAAGATTTCCTGTGCGAGCTCAACTGCCCCCTGCATCTGAGCCCCGCCTCCAGTAAGAATAATATTTCCCGATAACTGCTTTATAGAATCACTTGTATTCTTTATGATGGCCTGTTTTACCATGGTAAAAATCTGTGCCATACGTGCAGTTATGATTTTACAAATTTCGGATTTTGAGGTAAGCTCCGGTGCACGCCCGCCAACTCCAGGAAGAATTACATCTTCATCATCCTGAATACAGTTGGCCCAGCAGCAACCCTGCTCTACCTTAATTTTTTCTGCAGCTGCAACAGGAATGCTGTTTACAACCGCAATATCATTTGTTACAAGATTTCCACCAACCTGAACCGAAGCTGTACTTACAGGAGCTCCATCAATAAGAACAATAACATCTGTAGTACCGGCGCCCAGATCAATTACAATTGAACCAAGCTCCAGTTCATCATCGTGGCATACAGCCTGTGTCTCTGCAAGAGTCTTGAGCATAACACCGTCAAGTCCATAACCGGCTTTGTCCATACAGGTTTTGATATTCTGAATTATGGTTTTTGAAGCGGTAATAATATGAACTTTGGATTCAAGTTTAAAGCCAAGTCTGTTAATCGGGTCAGAAATATGACCAACACCGTCAACTAAATAATCTTGTGGGATAACGTGGATTTTTTCTCTGTCGGCAGGATAGTTTATTGCAGTAGCAATATCAATTACTTTTTCTATATCTTCATGGGTAACAGCAGAAGAACCACCTTTGCTGTTGTTTCGGATTGGGACAACTCCTCTGGAGTTTTGACTTTCTATCTGGGAACCGCCGATTGAAGCAATTACTGAATTAACCAGTACACCGCCCTTTGTTTCGGCCATGGTAAGAGTTTCTTTGATGGCATCTTTGGCATCTTCGATATTGACAATTACACCATTACGCAAGCCTGCTGACTTTCTTGAGGCGGTGGCTACAATATGAAGAATACCTTCATCATCCACCTCGCCAATTGCGGCTCTTATAACACTTGTTCCAATATCAAGTCCAACTATAGTTCTATCATCTGCCATCTTTTTAAAAGTTCCCTTATCTTATCTTACACGAAACCGAGCCATAACGCAAATCAATTTCAGAAACTTCTTCTGTACCGAGTTTGTTTACGACATCTAATACTACCATCATATACTTTAATGCGTCTTCATTCAATGAGCGATCGGTTAAAACTTTAACTTTTGATTGTGAAGGAATAAGTTCAAGCTCATAGTTTCCTGTATCCTTTGGAAGTACACAAATTTCAGAAATTCCTGCAAAATAGTTCTTACCAAGAGAACTGATCTTATAAATCTGGTCAATAAGCGGACGATATTTTGAAGGAATGCGCATACCACCAGACATATGCTCTACAGGTAATCCAGAAATGATTGGAATTACATTTGAATCTACAATTGACTTGTCTTTTACAGGGAAAAGCACGCCGTTTTTATCAATCTGAACAGGATTAGAAAAACCGTCATCCATAACAAAAGTTAAAGCAACAGGTTCACGTTCTACAACGTTTATATAAATCTTATCCGGAAACTTCTTTTCGATCATAACATTGTCAAAACCTGGTTCTGACGAAAGAAGTGCAACAGCTTCAGAAACGCTAAAATTAACCCAGTTTGTGCTGTTCATTGGAAGCAGCTTTTCTGCAATTTCCTCTGCACTATAAAGCTTTTGACCAGAAAAAGTTACCTTTGGACTAGAGAATGCAGGCATTACATACTTGTAAATAATTAATTCTGCAACAAGAAAAAAGCAAAGAATACCAAAAACAATTTTAATAATCTTAAGCTTTTTGTCTCCTCCCTCCTCTTTTTTTTCTGTAATTTCGAATTGTGATACAGGTACAGTCTCCTCTGTCTGATAGTTGTTCAACAAAACTCCGATATTACCCATTTTTTTCCCTTCCCATTTTGTTTAGTTTTTTTTGTTTATATAACAGTAAGTGTATCCACACTTATGTCTTCAAATTTAGTAAAATCCTCTGCTTTTTCCTGGCAGCGGGATGCATTCAAAATAAAGCCACACATTGCAAGAGTGACAATAATTGATGAACCACCAACAGAAAAGAACGGCAGCGGGATTCCGGTCGAAGGCAGCAATCCGCAGACAACCATACAGTTTATAATCGACTGCATGACAATAACGGCAACGCAACCAAAGCAACCGTAAGCTGCAAATCTGTCAGGACAGTTTAATGCAGCTCTAAAGCCCCTCCAGGCAAAAAATGCAAGCAGCAGAATATAGGCAACAACTCCTACATAACCCATTGCTTCTGACCAGCCTGCAAATATATAATCGGCCTGAACTTCCGGAATGCTGTTTAATTTTGTTAAACCGCTTCCAATTCCAGCGCCCCAGATGCCGCCAGCCGAAATTGTTGCTCTGGCAGCAAGAGCCTGATAGTTAAAGGACTGAGTTCCTTCTTCAGGCTTTAAAAAACCAATAATTCGCTCAAGGCGATACTGTTCAGTTGTTATAATAAGGATTCCAACCGGAATTGCAAAAATTAAAAAAGGAATTACCCACTTTAATTTTGCACCAGCAACAAAGAACATAAGGATTCCAATTGCTACAAGGAAAACACTTGTAGAAAAGTCTCTCTGAAGAAGAACCAGCAGAACCATGAGCATAAACACGCCAACACAAGGAAGCACATCCTTTTCGCCGGAAGCATCTTCATTCAGCTTTTCAAAATAACTTGCAAGATAAATAACCAGAGAGAACTTTACCAGTTCAGATGGCTGGAAGGTAAAACGCATTGGCATCCTGATCCATCGTCTGGCACCGTTTTTCTCTACCGAAATTGGTTTTACAAATGTAAGTGCACAAAGAATGATTGTTCCAAGCACAAGGTACATAACAAGCTTTTTCATTGTTTCCATATCAAGAAAGAAGATCACAAGGAAAATAATGAGCCCTGCACCTGAACAAATCAGCTGTCTTCTTACAAAATAAAGTGAATCATTATTAAAGAAGCGTGCAGCATAGCTTTGAGAACATACAAAGATTGTAAACATGCCAAGTCCCCAAAGCAAAAGCATAGAAATCAAAAGCCAGATATCACTTTTGTGATAAGCGCCTGTAGGTTTATGTGCATAAAAATCATACTGACTCATTAGTTTGCACCCTCCATAACTACAAGCGGAATAAGCTTTTGAAGCTCCATACTGTGAGAACCCTTAATAAGAATGACAGCTCCATCCTTTGCAGCTTTTAGAACTTTGGCAGAAGCCTGTGCAAAAAAGTTGTCATCGTTATTTTCAAAATAAAGAACTTCTAAAGCTTTATTCTTTTCTTCAATTGTCTGGGCAGCATTTTTCATATCTGAACCGGTAAGAATAACAAGATCGGCACCACATTCAGCACAGGCAAAACCAATATCTTTATGAGCCTGAACAGCCTTCTCTCCAAGCTCCTTCATATCTCCAAGAATAAAAATCTTGTTTCCGCTGCATTCAATACCGGAGCAGAATTCTACAGCCTTTTTCATTGAATCAGGATTAGCATTGTAGCAGTCGCACACAACACTGGCTTTAACTCCAGACTTAAGCTTTCCTTCTTTAATTTCCATTCTTCCGGCAACAGCGCTAACCTTTTCGAGTCCAGTCTTAATGCATTCACGATTAATACCAAGCTTTTTTGCAAGAGCAATTACACCAAGAGCATTCTGATAGTTATATTCACCAGGAAGACCAAGACAAACTTCAAGCCCATCTACAGCAAAACGGGTTCCATGAAGTCCCATATCTTCAATAAATTTTACACCGCTAACTTCTTCACCAACTGATTTACCAAATTTTACAACCTGTCCCTTTACATTCTGAGTACAGTAATCTGCAAAATCATCATCGGCAGGAACAAAAGCAGCTCCTGAAGAAGGAATATAATCAAAAGACTTTCTTTTTTCGTTTGCAATGTTCTGGCGGCTTCCAAGAATTCCAATATGAGCATTACCAATATTTGTGATAATTCCATACTGAGATTTCCATACAGCAGAAATTTCTCCAATCTCGTTTACGCGGTTCATACCCATTTCAAAGATTCCGATTTTTTCGTCACCCTTAATCTGGAACATAGAAAGCGGGAGTCCAGTTTCTGAATTAAAATTACCCTTTGTATAAGCAACAGCATTCTGGCCATAAAATTCTTTGCAAACACTTACAAGCATTTCTTTAGTAGTAGTCTTTCCGCTGGAACCGGTAATGCTTACGCGGATCATATTTGCAGAAACTTTAGCAGCATAAGAACGAGCAGCAGCCTGCAAAGCATGCAAAGTATTTTGAACAATAACAAAAACACAGTCAGACTTAGCATCAAGCTCTGCATAAAGAGTTTTAGACTTTTCATATTCAGCTGAATTTACAAAAACAACAGCTGCGCCCTTTTCCATTGCCTGAGGAATATATTTATGACCATCCTGAAATTCCCCAACTAAAGGAACAAAAAGAGAACCGTTTACAACATTACGACTGTCTGTAACAACACTTGTAAAACCAAAATTCTTTTTTGAAGAAGCTTCAATCAACTGTCCGTTAACGGCAGACAAAAGCTGCTCTAAATTGAGTAAAGAACCGCTCATTTTTTCTCCCCCGTCATTTCTACACGAACAATATCTTCGGCTTCGGCCTTGTGCATTCCAAGCTCTTCTACAGCAATGCGTTCAATTCGCTCTGCGCTGGAAAGCTGGCTTATATCGCTGATAAGCTTTTTATTTTCTTCTATTAATTTTTCCTGTTTAGCTTCGAGTTCAACAACTTCTTTGGTAAGATCTGTATACTTTTTTGCCTGAACAGCATAAAGAGCAAGCATAGCCGGAATAGAAAGAGCAAAAAGACAAAGAAGAACTGCCTTAAAGAAATCCTGAATTTTAACCTTTGTCATTCTCTTCATACTAAAACCCCACAACTCCATCAAGATGATACTCTGTAGCATCAAACAGCTTACGAACAACACGAAGTTTGGCGCTGCGTGATGGAGAATTAGCTTTAATTTCTTCCTGTGTAGGAACAACCGGCTTATGTGTAATAAGGTCGGCACACTGTCTGCCGCCACAGCGGCAGACAGCTACCTCAGGAGGACAAACACATTTTTTACCTAAGTTACGGAAATAATTCTTAACAATTCTATCTTCCAGAGAATGGAAGGTAATTACGCCCATCTTACCGTCTGTTTTTAAAACGTTAAAAGCTGCATGAAGCGAACGAGGAAGTCTTTCGAGTTCGCCGTTTACTGCAATACGCAAAGCCTGGAAGGTTCTTGTAGCAGGATGAATCTGACCATAGCGGTAATTTGCAGGAACAGCATTCCAGATAATTTCGGCAAGACCTTTTGAAGATTCAATGCGGCCACCCTGGCGGGCTTCTACAATAGCACGGGCAATACGGCGGCTAAGTTTTTCTTCGCCATAAAGATAAATAAGATCTGCAAGCTTTTCTTCCGGAAGTTCATTTACTAAGTCTGCAGCAGATTTTTCACGGTTTGGATTAAGACGCATATCAAGCTTTTCATCATAACGGAAGCTGAACCCACGTTCAGATTCTTCATAATGAAAAACAGAAATACCAAGATCAAAAAGAATGATATCAGGGTGTTCGTATTCAGAAGGATAGTTTTTATAAAAGTCGTCAAACCAGCCGTTGTAAAAATGAATGCGGTCGCCAAACTGAGCAAGACGTTCCTTTGCCTTGGCCTGAATAACAGAATCTGCATCTACACCGATTACAGAAAGACCAGGATATTTAGAAAGAAAATTAAATGTGTGTCCGCCTTCTCCAAGTGTCGAATCTACCATCAGGGCTTTACTTTCGTACCTCTCCCCAACAGGACTCAAGTATTCGAGACACTCTTTTAAAAGAACCGGCGTATGCACGATTTTCATACTTTTCTACAAAACCACCAGACCTGACTCCTTCCCACCCGGGAGTCATAATCCAGCAGAATCCCCTTCCACCCAAATTAATTTATATTAATCAGAGGCCAAACCTCTAAAAATTAATATCACTAAACTCTTCAGCCGCATCTCTGAACGACTGTTCGCTTTCTTCATTGTACTTCTTGTAAGCAGCCGCATCCCAAAGCTCTATGAACTTTGCAACTCCAAGCACTGTACAATCTTTGGAAAGTCCGGCGTATTCGCGCAGACTCTGAGGAATGGAAAGTCGTCCGTTTTTATCAAACTCAACCATCTGGGCCGGTGCAATAAAATGACGCACAACCTGCATACTTTTTCCTTTCAAAGGTGAAGCATTAGCCATCATCTTTGACTGAAAGTTTTCCCACTCATCAGAGGTAAAAAGCCATAAGCAGTTATCTGAACCTTTGGTAACCATAAGTACATTTCCAGGTATAGCAGTTCTCAGCTTTGCGGGAAATGAGAGCCGCCCCTTGTCGTCGATCGTATTATTGTATTCACCAGTTAATAGATTCATACCCACTTATTACCACTTTCTACCACTTTTTCCCACTTATCTACCATTTTATACCAAAAATTCCTAAAGTCAACGGGTTTTTTAACAGATAATTAAAAAAATATCATTTTTTTTGGCCAGATATACGTACATATGACGAGTAAAATTGAGAAAATTAACACTTATAACGAAAGCAGTCTCCACAATACGCTTAAACTTTTATATGCCCAAAAATACAATGGAAAGACAGAAATAAGTGCAGACGGACACATTTATGACATATTATGCGGTGATGGACAGGTAATAGAAATACAGACAAAAAACCTTTCAAAACTTGCGTCAAAGCTTAGTGATGCAATAGAAAAAGGACATAAGGTACGGCTTGTATACCCGCTGGTCTACAGAACACGAATTATACTTACCGACAGTCAGGGAAAGGTGGTCTCAAACAGATTGAGCCCAAAGAAAGGAAACATTTATGATATATTCCGTGAGATTACTGGACTTGTTAATCTTTTATTAAATCCTGCATTTACACTTGAAGTAGTGACAATAAACATGATTGAACATAGAGTAAGGACAGATGACAATGTTCAGACAAAAAATAAAAGCCGCCGCTACCGCAGGAACTGGCTCAAAGTAAACAAGCGTCTTGATGAAATTTTAGAAACAAGAACCTTCAAAAAAGCCAGAGACTACACTGCCCTGCTTCCAGAAGGTCTCCCCCAAGAGTTTTGCGCCAAAGACATAGCTAAAACAGAGCCCGCCCTATCCCGCTACGCTCACTTGATTTTGTGGGTTTTAGTTAGAATTCCTGTTATTGAACAAACAGAAGTTAAGAACAAATCACGTTATTATAAAATATTGTAGATTGGTCGTACACTAAAAAAAAAGCGATTCCCTAAGGAACCGCTTTTCTTTATCTTTTAGTTTGCACTACTTAAATTACCAGTTATCAGACATATCATCTTCATCATGATTTTCCATGTCGTAAAGGTCTGTTACAGCACGAAGATCATCGAGGTAAAGATAGTATGCACCGCGAGCCTGCATTGGGTTACAGTCAACTCTGAATCCAAGGATTCTGAAACCTGGTTTATCACCATAGTATACGCTGCTCTGTACAATACCATGTTCTCCATCTGGACTTGGAGGAATTACACAGGTAAGCTTCTTCCAGCCGCTAAAGCCGAGAGAACCCATATAAATCTCGTAGTTTCTTCCAAAATAATCCTGAAGAAGAAGATACATTGAGTGATCCTGGTTACGACCACAAACCCACATAGAAACTGTCTTTACAGTTCCTTCTATAGGCATAGGACGTCCTGCCATGATTGTAAATGAATCCAGACCACGGCGGAAGAAATCAACTCTTACACCAAGAACCTGAGTATCTTCATCTTCTTTACCCTCATCTTCCTTAAGAGGCTCCTTCATAGCAGGACTACCTTCAAAAAGACGTGCAGCAATAGTTCCGTCATCCGGAGAAATATGTACATACCATGAACCTTCACGTTCAAACTTATCAACAGAAATCTCACGGAGAGAAAGCATTGCAGAATCTGCACCTACAGTTTCAGGATTAGGATCTGTAAGGCTCTGAGCAAACAGCAAACCTGCAACTGCAAAAATTAAACCAAAAGCTACTAATTTTTTCATTTTGCATCTCCTACAGACTGAACTCCGTCTCCACCTTCTGAATCACCGAAGTCTACTTCGCGAAGTTCATAACCATCATAGATGTAAGAAAGTGAATTAGATGTATATTTAATTTGATCAAAGAAAATTACATAGTTATCAACATATTCTGCAGCATCAGAACGGATTCTAAATCCTACAAAAGTCATGTTTTCTGGACCTGAACGAAGGTGTGAATGCTGGCTGATCCATCCAGGAATATTAACTACAATGTTTCTCCAGCCACTGAAAGCAAGAGTACCAGCCTGAAGAACATTTACACGACCATAAGCATCGCGAACCATGATTTCAAGATAGTAGTTATAGTTAGCACCCCAAATCCAGAAGTCCATCTGGCTTACAGTTCCAACAAAAGGAATTTCAAAAGGCTTTCCGTCTACAGTTGGATAAACTTCAAACCAGTTATCACCCTTGCGGTTGAATGCTGTTTTAATACCAAAAACCTGAGCGCCCTCTGCACCACCAACACGAAGCTGCTTGAGAGAATTAGGAATTCCTTCATAATAGCCTGTTTTTGGGTATCCTTCAGCAACAAAGCGGCTAGAATTTACAGACCAATCCCAATTGTAGGTCTTGCCACCATATGCATAATCCTGACCATTTG
>JAILBH010000044.1 GCA_024681195.1 Treponema sp. | reverse complement strand
TAGGTAACATTTATAAAAACAGACCCTCACCCCTGTAGGGTGGAGCATCACCCGTTAGGGGTGGGGGTCGGCTTTTTGGGTGAAAAAATTATTTCAGATTTTTTTTCAGAATCGATTTCAGTAACGATTTCAGTAAAAAATTTTTAACTCAAAACCAGTCAATTCCAGTCAAAATAAATCAGTTGCATAAATCATTAAAATGTAATAAAATACCTATAAATTAAAGAAGCGGAATGCATGTGGTTACATGTATCAAGCATGAGATTGTAGCTCAGCTGGATTAGAGCATCACCCTGCGGAGGTGAGGGTCGCACGTTCGAATCGTGTCAGTCTCAAAAAAGGCTCGTTCATAAAAGAACGAGTCTTTTTTATTTTAAAGCAATAATTCATCTAAATCATATTTTCTGACACGATTCGAACCGGAGTGAACGGCCCAAAAAAGGCGAGCAGTGCGGAGCGTTTTTTGGGCAAACCCGCCATGGAGGGCGAGTTTAGTGAACGGAGGCGCCGCAGAGGGAGCAAACACGAGGTTTGCGACCGTCGCGGCGAATCGTGTCAGTCTCAAAAAAAAGCCACCCTTTTTAAGGGTGGTTTTTTTTTGAAAATTATTTCTCAATGCTGTCTTTTTCCAACAGGAAAGGGATTACTCCTATATAAATGATTCCATTTTCATCGACTGTGCGTTTTTGATTTCCGTCAACAATTACTATTTTTTTAAAGAAATCTCCACTGTTAAGCAAAGGTCTCGTTTCCTGTCTCTTCTTTTCTGCATCATCAATACTGAAAGCGCTTTGAATGTAAACTTTATTAAAACCCTGATTTACAATAAAATCGATTTCTAAATTTGTCTTTTTCTGAACTCCGTTTTCTGTAGAAGAAACCTGTACAACTCCAACATCAACTGAATAACCACGTGCAATAAGCTCATTGTAAATGATGTTTTCCATAATGTGAGTTCTTTCCTGCTGTCTGAAATTGAGTCGTGCATTTCTAAGACCAATGTCGCTGGCATAATATTTTGATGGATAATCAAGATAACTTTTTCCTTTTATGTCGTAACGCAGGGCCTTTTTGATGATGAATGAATCTTCCAGATAATCCAGATATTTTTTTACAGTGTGCTCTGAAAGCTTTGCATGCTGAACAGAAACAAGAGTGTTGTTCAATTTGTGTGGGTTTGTAAGTGAACCTACTGCAGAAAGAACTACATTTATTAATGCACTCAACGGTTCTTCATCTTTAAGCTTGTATCTTTCTTTTATGTCTGCAATATAAATTTTACTGAAAAGATTTTTCAGATATTCAGCTTTTTCATTTTCATCTTTTTCCAAAACCGCAAGAGGCATGCCTCCATAAGTCATATATTCTTCCCAAGCATCTGCTTTTTCAAGACCGGCATATTCATAATATTCACTAAAAGATAGAGGGTAAAGTTTAATTTCTACACCACGATCGCGAAAGTTTGTTGCAACATCTTTTGAAAGAAGTCTTGAATTACTGCCGGTAACATAAATGTCCAGATTTTTTCGAACCATAAGGTCGTTCAGAATATCATAGAAAGTAGTATATAAAAGATCTCTATCTTCTTCCGGGACAGAGGCTTCGTCTGTATCATCTTTTTTTATCCGATAGCACAGTTGTATTTCATCAATGAAAATATAGAATTTTTCTTTTTTGTTTAAATTTTTCAGAATGAAATCATAAAGCTTGTTTGGATTCAACGCTCCTAGTGCAAATTTTATTCTTAAAAGAAGCAAGTTTGCACTAGGAACATTCTAACACATTAGCTTTTATTTGAAAAGTAATTTAATACTCGGCGCATCACTCTTTTCGAGATTCAACACAAAATCATTTGGATACGCGGTTTCTATCATGGTAATTAATTTGCCATGAAGGCGCTCGCCGGTAAGCTTGCTCAAGTTTTCGCCGGCCTGGGCAATGAGGACAAAATCATTTGCACCACCGGTACGCTGCTGTTGAGTAAGCTTGATTGCTTTTTCCAGCTGCTCTTTTGTAAAAGGAATACCTTCGGGAGCTGCTTCAACATCCAGCTTTTTTTTGATGACAATAACTTTTTTGTCAGTACTTACTTTTGCCGGCTCTTCCTTTACAGTTTTAGGCCCATGATCAACAAAAATGCTCTTTATTTTTGGGTCTACTCTTTCGAGCCTTAGCGCTTCAAAATTCTGCTGCATGTCCGAAGACTCAAGCAGCATCTGCGAAGTCTGAGTTTTTCCGCCGTTGTTTTGAAAATCCATGTAAAAGACAAAAGTCTTTACGGTTTCTTCCTTGAGACCTGTTACAAGAGGAACAAAATCAGAATCCCCTGCCAGAAGCACAAGATAATCATACTCTTCTTTAAAGTAATCTTTAGTGGCATAAAAAACCAGATTCGTATCTACCGCATCTTCTTTAAGACCGCCGGTATCTTTTTGTTTTAATGGAGTTGCATGCTTAATGATGTTTGCATGTTCCATAGAGGTGTACAAAAACTCGCGTTCACTATCAGTAGTATTAACGCTTGTTCCAACAAAGAATTGAGACTGAAGAACACATTTTTTGGTATCTTCTTCTTTACAGATCCTGTCCTTTACATATTCAAGAAAAGCTTTCCAATCGATTGTTTTCCCAAAAGCTTCGGTCAGGTACTTGTGGATATGGAAGGTAAAATTGCCATCAATATACACGTTTGCTTTAATCTTAGCATCGCTCATAGACATCTCCTTATCAGCGAAAATGTAATTCTCAAAATCCTATTCCGATTCCGAGTTCTAGTTTGAACCACGACCCTACCCTTCATCGCTAAAAAATGCAGCACGCCATTCAATAACAACAAAAATAAAATCGTTAATCCACCAATTAATATACTACCAAAGATTAAATTTGTAAATAAAAAATCTGTATAGAATAGATTATTACCCGTATTTATTATATAATGGAATATTAGGAGTACACTGTAATGTTTAACAGCAAAAAGATTATTGTTTTATTTGGTGCAGCACTTATTGCACTTTTAGCTTCCTGCAATTTTAACACAATCCAGAAAAAATCAGGAAATGTAGTATTTGACTTTTCGTCAATCAAGAGCAAAGTTCCGGCAGCCTCAAGAAGCATTGTTGATGACCTTATTGCCGATAACCAGGACTGTTTTGTAGATTTAACCCTCGAAGGAGACTTTAAATACAATCAGACAATCAATCTTAGAGAAACCCAGCTTATTCAGGTGCAGGATATTCCCGTTGGTTCCAAAGTCAAAGCCATTATCGAAGTATATTTGATCACCAAAATTGAAGCTCAAGATGAAGCTGAAACTGAAGCCGAAGAAACCCAGAAAAAAGAAATCCTCTTTAACGGCGAAAGCCAGGTTTACCAGATAGTCGTCGGCCCAAACATCATAGAAGTCCCTCTCGCCAAATACGGTACCGACTCTGAAGGCGAAGAAGGTGGCGAAAACGGTTCTGGTGGGGGAAATGGATCTGGTGGCGGACAGCAGGAACCGGTGGATACTACAATCAGGATTTGGGTAAAGTATCTGGAGAATAAACAGGGCGGTGATACTCTAAATATAGATACAAAAGATTTACCAGCAGAAACAGAAGGAAATGATGGACAATCTTATAACACTGCCTTTAATTATATCCAATCTGCCATAAACTGGATTGCTGAAAATGGTGATGGTAGTAAAAATTATGAAATTATGCTTACAGATTATACAGATGACAAAGCTTTTAATCAGTGTATAGTATTTGGAGCTCCTAGAACTAACTACGATAATTTAAATAATAAAGCAAAATCTATTACATTAACAAGTAATGATATAGAAAAAATATGTATAAATACAAACAGCTATGATTCCATTATTATTGCAACCAGCGTTCCTGTCATTTTTGAAACAATAAAGATAGCTACTTCTTATAATTGTAGCAGCAGTGAAAAATCATTAATAATTAAAACAGTTAATGATGATGCAGATTTAACTCTTGGACAGAATTCTTCATTAATCGGACTTGAAGGTAATAGAAATGGAGATGTCGCTGGAGCTATTAGAATGGAAGCCGGTAAAATTACAATGACAGGCAACGCCAGTATATCTGGTTTTAATGCATACGACGGAGGGGCTGTTTATATTGATTATGGACAATTTACTATGAAAGACAATTCTGTCATAAATAATTGTAAAGCTACCAGACACGGAGGCGCTTTTTATTTAAATAACTTACATAACCAAGTCATTTTAAAAGATAATGCCAAGATTTCTGCTTGTACTGCAAAAAACAATGGAGGAGCAATTTATCAGTACGGTGGTACTGTTACTATTGAATCAGGAACCATAGAAAATTGTGAAGCAGGTGAAAATGGTGGTAGCGGAGGTGCCGTTTATCTGGATACAGTTCATTCAAGTCCTAAGCTTAAATTAAAGGGTGGTACAATCAAGAATAATAAAGCTATAAATAACGGTAACGGAGCTGCCATTTATGTTTCAGGAAAAAACAGCAGTCAAGTAGCAAGCCTCATTATGTATGATAATGCCTGCGTAGATCTTTCTAATGATATTTTCACCTTTGATACTCCAATAAAACTTGGCAGCACACTTACAACATCTAGTGAAAAGGCTGCAATTATAACTCTGTATAAAGGCTCTACATGGAACTATGCTATTTCAGTTGCAGATTCAGCTGATGTTACACAACAAAATACTCAAACTTTGATTCAAGACAATTTTTCAAAATTCTTCGTACAAAAGTCAGGTTTAAATGATGATTTATATATAGACCAGAATGGCCTCCTTCAGACATTTGATACTACAAACTATCTTGGAACTACAGATACAATCACAATTGGCGACATTGTATTTGCCGACAACAAACGTGTCCGAGCAGAACAATTACCTTATCTTAGCAAACGCCTCCGCGATTCAATTGCAGGTATTGTATTTTATGCGGGAACTGCGGAGGGTTTTTTAGGCGAACAAAACCTTATTGTGGGAACAGAGACATATGAAGGTAATTTTGTAAAAGAAGCTTATAGTAGTACAGCAGTATACCCATTTTTTGATATTACAAACATTACAAATTTTCCAAATTATGAAGATAATTATGAAGGTCCTGATAACACCTATAGTCCGACACAAGCTTCACTTAAATTAGATTTCCCCCCTGCCTTTAATGACATAGGTATCACAAGGACGAAACAGGGAACTACTTACGACGATGGAACCCTAATTCAAAAAATACAAGAAGGTGAATTTCCATTATATAAAAGTGTAAGAGATTATGGAAACTTAAATAAATTTACTGATACAATTTATAAAAATGACGAAACAACAATCAGTGGAAGTTGGTATATACCTACAATAGAGGAGTACAAAGTATTTGCTGATGCCTTAAATGATGAAACTTTTAAAAGTATTTATAAAAAAATCAGTAATTCTACCTTAACCGGAGATTATATTTCAGCATCAATGATGTGGAACAAATATACA
>JAILBH010000034.1 GCA_024681195.1 Treponema sp. | reverse complement strand
TTCCCCGACGGCTACGAAACTATGCTTGGTCAGGGTGGTGTAAATGTAAGCGGTGGCCAGAAGCAGCGTCTTTGTATTGCCCGTGCCCTGCTCAAGTCTCCAAAGATTCTTATTCTTGATGACTCAACTTCGGCCGTAGATACTGCTACCGAAACCAGAATCCGTACAGCTCTGCGAGACCTTGCTCCACAGACTACAAAAATTATTATTGCCCAGCGCATTTCTTCTGTAAAAGATGCAGATATTATTTTTGTTTTAGACGACGGTGTTCTTAGCGGCTCTGGTACTCACGAAGAGCTTCTTGCCAAAAATGAAATTTACCGCGAAGTATTTGAATCGCAGCAGCAGGGTAGCGGAGACGCAGACCTTGAAGGAGGTGAAGACTAATGCCACCACGAAGAGGATTTGCCAAACCAAAAAATGCAAAAGGTACAATAAAAAGAATCATAGGCTATATGGGAAAATTCAAGGCCCTGTGGCTTTTGGTTTTGATTTGTGTTCTTATAAGTTCCCTTACAGGTGTTATAGGCGCCTATCTTATTAAGCCTGCCTTAAACAATTATATCATTCCTATGATAGGGTCTGGAAACCCTGACTTTTCAGGCTTTGTCCGTCTGCTCGCAGGTGTTCTTGCCATGTTCCTGCTTGGAACAATTGCTTCTTACTGCAACTCAAGACTCATGCTCTATATTTCTACAAACCTGCTTTTTAATATAAGGTGCGAGCTCTTCAGTAAGCTGGAAAAGCTTCCTATAAAATTTTACGATGCCCATACTCACGGCGAGCTTATGTCCCGCTTTACAAACGATACAGATACCATGCGCGAAATGATGAGTAATACAATTCCCCAGCTTTTTTCGTCAATGATTACGGTTGTGTCTGTATTTGTCATGATGCTTATCTTGAGCCCAATGCTCACCCTGGTAATGGTTGTGACTATGTTTTTTATTACCCGTCTTGTAATGGTGGTTGGTAAAAAATCTGCAAACGCCTTCCGCCAGAACCAGATTTGTGTCGGCAAGATGAACGGCTTTATAGAAGAAATGATTGAAGGCCAGAAGGTTGTAAAGGTATTCAACCACGAAGACCATGCCCGTAAAGAGTTCAAAGAACTTTCTAACAATCTCCGCAAGGCCGGAACTGCCGCCATGTCTTTTGGTGGACTTATGTGGCCTTTGATGGGAAACTGTGGTCATATTCAGTATGCACTTATTGCTATTTGTGGTGCCGCTGTAATGATTATGGGTCACACAGGTATGATGCACCTCAACTGGTTTACAGGCCTGCTCGATATTGGTACAATCGCCGCCTTCCTTCAGTATACCCGTTCCTTCAGTCAGCCAATTTCTATGATGAGTCAGCAGGCAACCAGTATTTTGAATGCCCTTGCCGGTGCCGAAAGAATCTTTGCCATTATTGACGAAGAGCCAGAGGTTGACGAAGGTCAGTACACCCTTGTAAATGCCTACGAGGCAGAAGAAACGGGTCAGAAAACTCTGGTTCAATCCTTTGCAAATACCGGGGAGTGGGCCTGGAAGAATCCTGTGGATGGCAGTCTACGCAAGCTTAAGGGAGAAGTGGTTTTTGACCATGTATCTTTCAACTATGTGCCAGAAAAAGAAGTTCTTAGCGACATAAATATTCACGCCAAGCCCGGACAGAAAATTGCCCTTGTTGGTTCTACCGGTTCCGGCAAAACTACTACAATAAATCTGCTTACCCGTTTTTATGATGTTGAGCAGGATAAAGGTCAGATTTCCTACGACGGCATCCCGCTTAATCAGATAAGCAAGGATTCCCTCCGCCGTTCTCTTGGAATGGTTCAGCAGAATACTCACTTATTCACCGGTACAATCCGCGAAAATATCCGCTACGGAAACTTGAATGCCAGCGATGCGCAGGTTTACGAAGCCGCCAAGCTTGCAAATGCAGACCACTTTATCCGCCATCTGGAAAACGGCTACGACACAGTAATTACAGGGGATGGTGCAAGCCTTAGTCAGGGTCAGCGCCAGCTCTTAGCCATTGCCCGTGCCGCAGTTGCAGATCCTCCGGTTTTGATTCTGGATGAAGCAACTTCTTCTATCGATACCCGTACTGAAGCCCTGATTGAAAAAGGCATGGACTCTTTGATGAGCGGCCGCACAACCTTTGTAATTGCCCACCGCCTCTCCACAGTCCGCAATGCCGACGAAATTATCGTTTTGGAGCACGGAAAGATCATAGAACGCGGTACCCACGACCAGTTAATCGCCGCCAAAGGCAGATATTATTTCTTATACACCGGCAACCGGATTACGCTGGATGAATGAGCATTTTTTCTTTTAAATTTTTCTAATTCTATGTTATAATATTTTATACATGAAACGTAAAATCGCCGTACTGGCAAATGGCTGGAATCACCTTAGCATTTCTCATGCTTTAAAAGGAATTCGCTCTGTTACCGATAAGCTTGATATTGACGTCTTTCTGTTTTTAAGTTTTGCAGCTTTTGCTCAATCTCACGCAAGAAATCTTGGAGAGGACGCAATTTTTGATCTTACCGACTATACAGAGTTTGACGGCGTAATTATCTTTTCGGGGATGCTCAATTCCCAGGAAACTCCAGAACATATTGCAAAGAAGCTTGTTTCTAAAAAAGTGCCAGGTGTAAGTGTAGGTATACCTCTTCCGGGGCTGGATTTTGTTGGCATTGATAATTTTAAAGGTATGTACGAGATGGTAGATCATCTTGTAAAGGAACATCATATCAAAAATCCGGTTTTTCTTGCCGGAGCAAAAGAACATCCGGATTCAAATGAACGAATAGACGCTACAAGAGAAGCTTTGGCTGCAAATAATATAGAACTTAAGGATGACAGAATCTTTTATACAAACTGGGAATATCTTACTGCAATGGAAGGTGCTATAGCTTATGCAAAAAGCGATAATCCGCCGGATGCATTCATTTGTGCCAATGACCATAACGCTATTGCAACCTGTATAGGACTTTCACAGCTTGGCTATTCTGTTCCTAAAGATTTTATTGTAACCGGTTTTGATAAAATTGCGCATGCCGAAACCTTCTTTCCTTCAATTACGACTGTCTATCAGGATTATGAAAAAATCGGCTACATTGCCGCCTGGCAGTTAATGGAAAAGGTAGAAGGAATTTCGCATTCATCGCAGGTTATTGTTTCTTCTTCTTTTGTCAAAAACGAAAGCTGCGGCTGTAAAAAATCAGAAGAAGCCGAGTCTGTCAGACACACCTTTTGTATTAATGCTTATGTAAAAGAAATGGAAGGCCTTATAAACCAGTCTTCATCTGCAGAACTGATTGGTCATGTTTTTTCTGGTTCAGATTACGAAAGCTTTAGAAATAATCTTTTTGAATATTATAAAACCCGTAATAATTTTAAGGGACGCGACTTTTATTATATTGTAGATGATAACGCCCGCAAGAATTTTAAAAGCAGCTCATTCCCAATTAAGAAAACCTGGTCAAATAAGATGAGTTGCCTTGTTGCTGTTCAAAATGATAAGGCAAGTTATCCCGGTGACTTTTCAAGAAGCCAGCTCATTCCAAATTATAAAAAAGGCAAAGCTCCTGAAGTTTATACCTTTACTTCAATGCATTATGATGACAATCTGTTTGGTTATGTTGTACTGACAGATTCAATAGATTTAATTCAGGATAGAACTTTGAATCACTATATGATTCAGATGAACTATAACCTGGAACAGCATCGTAAAAACTGCCGCTTTGATGAAATGAATAAGGCGCTGCGTAATATTTCTAATACCGACCAGCTTACAGGTTTGAATAATCGCTTTGGTATGGAAGGAAATGCAGTTCCTGTTTTGGAAAAGGCAAATGCTTCCAAAAAGAAATGTGCAATCATGTTTGCAGATATAAACCGCATGAAATATATCAACGATAATTTTGGTCATCTTCACGGAGATCTTGCAATCAGAACTGTTGCATCTACATTGCTAAAAGAAATGCCCGAGGGTTGGGTTGGAATTCGTTACGGTGGTGATGAATTTATTTCGGTAGGTGAGTGTAAGAATGAAAAAACTGTAATTGACTTTATCGAGCGTTTGAACAGCAGCCTTAAAAAAGAAGTTGAAGCAATGCAGCTTGCTTATCCATTAACAATAAGCTGCGGTTATATTCTTTCGGATCCAAATTCTTCACTCAAACTTGATGATTATATTAATCAGGCAGACAGCATTATGTATGTTCACAAGCAGAAAACCTACGAAGATGAAAAAGAAAAAAATCAGTCAGTTACAACTAACATTAAATCACTTGAAGATTTGCCACGTATGAAATAAACCTGGAGGATAAAAACATGAACGAAGTTTATGAGTTTATAAAAAAATGCGGGACTTATTATCTTGCAACTGTAGAAGATGGGCAGCCACGTGTTCGCCCATTTGGAACAATCAATGTTTTTGAAGATAAGCTTTATATTCAGACAGGAAAGTCAAAGGAAGTTTCAAAGCAGATTCAAAAAAATCCTAAGGTAGAACTTTGCTGCTTTGATGGTAATCAGTGGCTCAGACTTGCCGGCGAACTTGTTCGCGATGACAGAATTGAACCAAAAGAAGCAATGCTAAATGCATATCCACAGCTTAAAGGAATGTATTCAGCAACAGATGACAACACCGAAGTGCTTTACTTTAAGAACGCAACGGCAACAGTCTCCAGCTTTGCCGCTGCGCCTAAAGTTATTAAATTCTAAAGGCTTATTTTTTTAAGCTCTCATTAATTTCGCGGGTCTTCTTTTTGTAGTAGCTGTAAAAGCTGGCCCAAAAGATGATGTAAACCACAATAAAGATTCCGAACCATGCAAGGGTACTTAATGCAGTATGTGGGAACCATCCGCAAAGGAAGCCTGCAAAGTACATTACTACAGAAGTAATTAAGAAATGTACAACAGTCTGCAAAAGAAGGCTCCAGCGATCCATTTCAAAAATAATACTTCCTGCAGCAAAGGTTGTTCCAAGGATTCCTGTAATAAAATACTGGATGATTACTGCAGCAAGCTTTGTGTTTGTATGTGCTGCAAGATAAGGTGTGATGGCATAAAAATTGCCGTCTCCTGCAAACAGTGATTCAATTATCAGAATTGTCTGACCTATAAAAACGCCGTACATAAAACCAAGTACAGCTCTTTTTATTGTTTCTTTTAACATATTAATTCTCCTTATTTACTGATCAGGTTAAGCTGATCACGTATTTTAGACATATATCTTCTTGAAACCATTGCATCACTTCCGTCGGTAAACTTTACCTTTACAACACCGGTTATGGACATATCAAGGGCAGTAACCTTTGAAAAGTTAGCAATATCCGTATTGGAAATTCTTATAAAATCTGTCCAGCCACACTCTAAAACCAGCTGTTCAAACTCGTAAAGTCTGAGCTTGAGCAGCAGGGTTTCTTTTTCGGTTTGAACAAAAACTTTTTTGTCCATGCTGTAGATTCTATAAATCTGATTCTGCGGAATCTGGATGCAGTAGTCTCCATCCCAGCCGTTAATCACAACCTGTTTTCCGCTTTCATCCATCCTGCGGATTTTTTCTGCAATTTCGGTAATGACCGGTGTTTCGTTTGCAGTATGAATCACGCAGAATGGTTTTTCGCATTGTTCAATTTTGATTTCGGTTTTCACTAAAATCTCCTTTTGCGTTATCTAAAGCTCCTGAATCCTATTGTAAGCATTGGGCTCGATCTTGAATAGTCCTTGAAAAGCTTATTGTATTTACCGGTTAAGATTCTGTTCTGTCCTCCAAATTCAACAACAAAAGCACAATCGGTTGCATACTGAAATTCAAAGCCTCCACCAAAACCAAGATCAATCATAGGTGCATTCAGGATCTTATGTCCTTCGCAACCATAGAACTTTACGCCGCCACCCATAAAACCATAAGTGCGTACAATAAAGCCGGAACAGTTGTAACGTCCTCCAAGAATGAGCTTATCACCAATTTCTATTCCTCCGGTATCAAGCCCTGTAGGAGTCAGGTGTCCACCTGTTCCCATTACATAGATACAGTCACGCAGTACAAAAGTTTTTTCTACCGGAAGAAGGTTTATACCAAACTCTCCAAAACCGCCCGAAAAATCCTGACCGCAAGACCAGAAACCACCACTGGTAGTTCTATATTTTACATCTGCAGAATTAACTTCTTCTGCAAAGCCAGCACAGCAGATAACTGCGACCAAACATAAAACAGTAATTAATCTTTTCATGATTCGGAGTATAGCAGACCTCGTTTCCAAAGTGTTGTTTTTGGTGATAAGTGGTAGTTTATTGGGATAAGTGGTTAAAAATGATGGGAATTTGGGGTTAAAAAGCAAAAGAGGGAGAAGAATCTCCCTCTTTTTATAAATTAATACAGTTGTACACCGTCTTTAAAAACCATGTGAATAAAGTCGTTAAAGCCCTTGTACCAGACCGGGAAGTCGTGGGTTCCGCCAGGGTAAACGTAAGATTCAAAGTTTTCTACGCGGCTTGTCCAGTTTTTCATAGCTTCTACATAGCCAGGGAAGGTGCCGTAAACCAGGAAATCTGCGTCTCCACAGATCATGTAGAGGTTGTGAATTTTGAGACCGTTAAAGGCTTTTGTTGAGTCAACCTTGGTTGTAAATTCTTGTGCAGTGCTGAACAAGGCTCCAGAGAATCCTGCAAAGTTACTGATAAGGTCAAGACATTCGCCGATTCCAATTGTAAAGGTCTGGCCACCGCCCATAGAAAGACCTGCAATTGCAACGTTGTCGCGTCCTTCTTTTACATTAAAATTGCTTCTGATGTATGGAAGAAGGTCGTTACGAAGTTCTCCGCCAAATACATTGTAGCCGTTAAAGCTGTTGCCGCTTCCTTTTGGACCCCAGGTTTTATCTGCAACACCGGTTGCTACTACAAGAATAAACTTTTCTACTTCTCCAGCTGCCATTCCACGGTCCATATAACCTTTGATTTTTCCGCCGCGTCCTTCATTCGAGAGTCCCCAGGTATATTCGTTCTGGCCAAAGCCGTGAAGAAGAATGAATACAGGATATTTTGTGTTCTTGTCTGCTGCATCATAACCTGCAGGAAGATATACAAAGGCGTGCTTATTATATTTGTCTGCATCGGTAAGAGCATTTTGTGCAACTGAATAGTCGTGTGTAGGGTAGTTGATTTCTACAACTGTTCCACGCTGGTCTTGAGTAAGTCCGTCATCAAAAGGTTTGTCTGCAGGAGCACCATCCTTTGCATTCAATTTTACGCTTTTTAAGGTAACCTTGAGCTGGTCTCCGTCTGAGTTTCCTCTATTATAATCATTAAACTTGATTGCAAAACCAAGAATTGAATCAAAATCCGAGCTGGCCTTAATTCTGTCTGCAAAATTATCCGGAATTATGATTGTTTTTTTGAGGGTTCCCTCTTTTTCGGTTGAATCAAAATATTCAAGGTCCTCAAAACCACCGAACAAACCGGTTGAATCCCATGGAAGGATTCTCATACAAAAGCCCGGCATCTGAGCATTTGAATTCCATTTTCCTTCTACAGGGCTGTATTCAAGCTCAAGGTCTATAGATTTATAGTTACCAATGTTAATTTCTTTTTTGTCTTTGTTAAAATAAAAGGCAACTCCACCGCCGGCACCGCCTGCTGCTGTTGCAATCCAGCTGACTGAGCCGTCTGCATTTGTAGTTAAATCCGAAGCAACAGAACCTTCTGTAAAAATTGTAAAGGCTTCACTTTTATCTCTCATTGTGATGCCGCTGGAATTTTTTACAGAAACACATGAGGTAAGCACGCTTGCAAGCAAAGCAATGCACCCAAAAAACATAAAAGCGTTAATTTTTTTCACTTTTTCCTCCTTAATAGTAAACAAAGTTAGTAAATCGTTTAATATGATTATAATGCGTTTTGCCTTTCTGTCAAATATGAAATGAATATATAGGTATCTGGGGATTCTATAAGTATTAATCTATTGGCGCGAAGGAGAGTACGGGTTTCAAAAACACTCTGAAGTGCGGCCGCAAGGCGGCCAAGTATATAATTACAAGGCACTTCAGCGTGTAGCGGGCGAGCCCGCGGTTTTGCAACCCCGTACCCGACCGGAAGCCTGTTTTTAAACTTGATTTAATTTTTTTTTATATTGCCCCAATTTACTGTTTTGTGTTATAATTTCCCTATTCAGTTTGAAGTTTACATTTCTTTTATTTAGGAGGCGCGTTATGGACGGCGGGTCGAGTAGTTATCCCATACGTAAAATAATCAAAAATATTTGCCTCCTGAATTCCACTCTTTAGTCTATTCTTGCACATTTTGGATTTCTCTGGAGGCGGGCTTAAAGCTCACAGATGGAGATTTTAAAAATGATAACATATTGGCAGCAGGAAGAAGGACTCTTCAGCAAGACAAAAAAAGAAGAAATTA
>JAILBH010000216.1 GCA_024681195.1 Treponema sp. | reverse complement strand
GCCGGTACAGCGATTGTTGCAGCCATGATGGCAAGCAGCTGCTGTAATGCAAACAGCACAACCTTGCCAAACTTTGGTTTGTCCTTAATTCCGTAAATAAGGTCCATTTTGTTTACTCCTGTGTGACTATAATTTATATATTGTCCCGTCCTTGATCATCGAAATCAGGTACGGTACTAAATCCGGGTCAAATTGTTTGCCGCGGCAACGCTCCAGCTCCGAAATAATGCGTTCTTCCGAAAACTTGAGCCTGTAGCAGCGGTTTGTATTCATGGCGTCAAAGGCATCGGCAATGCCAACCATGCGGGCTACAAGAGGAATGTCTTTGCCGTTAAGACGATTCATGTAGCCGGTCCCATCAAAGCGTTCGTGGTGATATAAAACCGCGTCATTAATTTCTGGCAGAATCGTAAAGTTTTTGAGCAGGGCTGCTCCGTTTGTTGTGTGCTGCTGGATCAAAGTCCATTCATCAGAAGAAAGCTTGCTGGTTTTGTTCAGAATTTCATCCGAAACTGTAAGCTTTCCAATATCGTGCATAAGACCAGCGTAATACATTGTAAGCTGTTCTGCTTCGTCCAGTCCCATTCGTTTTGCCATCTCTCTTACATAGGCTGCAACACGTGTAGAATGTCCCTGTGTGTATGTATCTTTATTATCAATAAAGTTAGAGAAGGTTTTCATTGTCTGTTCAATAATCTGGTTATCGCGTTCCTGTCTTTTCTGGGTAATCTGCTTATGCTTTTTCATAATGCTGTCCAGACAAAAAACGTAAAGAGCTGCAATTGCAGAAATCAATGTCATTATAAAAGAAAAAATAAATAAAGGATCTGTATAATGCTTTTTACAGTAACGGCCAAGAATTGTTGCCGAACGGAAGGTAAGATCATTCTGGGATGTAAGGATAAAACCAAAAAGATCTTCTGATTTAGAAGAAACAGTGCTGGTCCTGTAATCGACCGGCGTAATATAAAGGTAATTCTGTTCTACATAGGCGCTGCAGTTCCAGGTGTTCTCGATTGTTGTATAATCAGGAATCTTTAACCTGATGCACCAGTCTTTAAAATCTGTGTTTGTTGTATTTGCTATAAGACCATCATAAGAATAAAGGTTTAGATCGTTGCTTTCCTGCCATTCGTTGGTTTTAGTAATAGCAAAATAAACTCTGTTAAGACGGTCTACCGGTGGTTTTGTAGAAAGCTGAGTAATTGTTGATACATTTTTATTTGATTTATAAAGTTTAAAAAAGGAAAACAAGCCTACTAAAATCCAAATTAAAAGAGAGGTAGAAAAACAAAGTTTAAAGATTTTTAACTTGCTTAACTTTCGAGACATGATTAAATTATAAGATAGGAACTTATATAAGTCAAATATGAGGTTAAAGAAAAATGGAATTAGAGATTGAACCATACAATAAAGATTACAATATTCTTGATTATATAGCGCTTCGTGGAGATGTAAGCTTTGCGCAATCCCCATTTAACAGCGTAGATGCCCTTATTTTGAGTCAGCTTTCCTATAATAATATGGAAGAAATTGTTCCGGATGACTTTAATAATAAGATAAAACTTAGTGATGTTGCCCATATATTCAAAAATCCAAAAGAAATTCTAAAAAGATGTAATATGGGAGCCTTTATTAATCCGCTTACACCAAGACTTTTAGTAAATGCGGGAGAAAGTGAACGCTTTGGAAGTATTAATTTATGCGGGTTTGTAAATATAATTGATGAAGATAAAATAGAACAGTTTTCGGCTGTCACTTATGAATTATATAAAAATCAGTATCTTATTGTTTACCGTGGTACAGATGATACTGTTGTTGCCTGGTATGAAGATTTTAATCTGGGCTGGATGGATGAAATCCCGGCTCAAAAGGATGCTGCTTTATATGCAAAAAAGGCTTTTAGCACCCTTAAAGGCTCTTTTAGCATTGCAGGTCATTCCAAGGGCGGAAATCTTGCCTTAAAAGCCGGAATTGCCCTGGAAAAAGCAGAACGAAAGCGACTTCAGACTATTTATAATTTTGATGGACCTGGTTTTTATCCGGAAGTTTTAAAAAGTGACGGTTATCTGAAGATTCAGGACCGCATACGTTCTTATTATCCGCAGTTTTGCGTAGTTGGAATGATGTTTGAGCATGGACCGGCCTATCAGATTGTAAGAAGTTCTGCTGAAGGAATCCTTCAGCACGATCCGTTTGGCTGGAATATAAGCGGCTCCACCTTTCAAACCGAGGCTTCTTTTGACGAAACCTCCCGTTTTGTATATGAATCCTTCAATTCCTGGACAAGACGCCTTTCTGTTGCAGAGCGTAAGCGCTTTATAGACGTATTCTTTAGCGTAATTTATGCCAGCGGAGCAAAAACCAACTACGAAATTGACCAGAATCGTGTAATCTGCGGTGGAAAAATGCTCGCAAAAATGGCAGAACTGACAGACAGCGAACGCAGTGATTTTATGAGGGCCGTTAAAAATCTGATTGATGTAGCCAAGGATAAGCTTCCTATGATTAATGTTTTTAATCTGCTCAGGAATAAAAAATAAAAAATTGCGAACTTGTCCTGATTATTGTATACTATAGATATGAGTAACGAAACAATACAAACAATGTCTCCTGTGGGAAAGCAACTCAAATCTTACGGAGAGTCTAAGCCTGCTTCTTACTTGATGTTTAACAATAAAAAAGTAAGTCTTGTAGCAAAAATCACTATTGGCCGCGAATACGATAACGATGTTGTGGTAGATAATAAACTTGCCAGCCGACATCACGCATGTATTCAAAAAATCAAAAATGCGTATTTTATCAAGGATGAAAAAAGTACAAACGGTACTTATCTGAACGGGGTAAAAATTCCGCCTGATAAGTATGTTAAGCTTAATCCTGGAGATAAAATTACAATTGGCAATATGAGTCTTGTTATTTCATAAGAGCCCGTCGAACAGTTTATGTCGCATTCAGATTTGAGCCTTGAAGAATGCCTGGATATGTCCGAGCTGCCTTCGTATGAATTTCTTTTTTCTCTTACCAGCAAAGTTTGCGATGTTCTTGCAAATGAAAGCCAGAGCTACAGACCTTCTGATTGCGTTGGAGAACCAGGCTCTCTTCTTGATTTTTCGGATGACGATGTTCCTGTAATTATTGTTCCCGATATTCATGCCCGCCCGGACTTTATAAAAAATATTTTGAACTGCAGTCTTAAGCTTAAAAAAGGGGAGGCGGCCTGTACAATTCTGGAAGGCCTTAAACAAAAAAAATTAAAAGTCATCTGCGTAGGAGACGGAGTTCATACAGAGTTATATGCTTCACGCTGGGAACTCATTTCTATTGAATTTGATAAAAATGATCACAAAGGTTTTTATATGAAAGCAGAAATGCTTTTGAATCTTGCAACACTCTGTTCGCTTATGAAGCTCAAACTTGATTTTCCGGACAGCTTTCACTTTTTAAAAGGGAATCATGAAAATATTTTGAACTGCAATTTTGGCGGGGATTATTCTTTCTGTAAATATGCAGATGAAGGCGAAATGGTAAAAACCTTTATGCTGGAATGGTATGATGAAGAATTGGTAAATGCAATTGCAAAATATGAGAACAGTCTTCCGCTTGCAGCCTTTGGAAAAAATTATGTTGTTTCTCATGCAGAACCGGCACATGCTTTTACTAAGGCCCAGCTTATTGATGCAAGGTATGAAGAAGGTGTTGTAGAAGGTTTAATCTGGACCAGAAACGGACAGGTTACCAAACCCACTGCGTCAGAAATTATTACTGAACTTATTGGAAAAAAAGGTGCAAAAAAGGCGCTTTATTTTGCGGGGCATAGACCTATTAAAGGAACTTATGCTTTGCGCCAGGATGGAGTTTTTGTTCAGACTCACAATCCACACAATCAGAATGTTTTCTTTGTTAGATCAGGCAAACAGTTTAATTTTGAAAAAGATATTATAAACACAAAAGTAAGGCTCCCTGATGAGCAGGAGGAAGAATAGTATGGCAGGCGCTATTCCAGAAATGATTGGAAAATACAAAGTTACCGGCGAAATAGCTAAAGGTGGAATGGGAGTTGTTTACAAGGCAATTCATCCATCTCTCAAGCGTTATATTGTAATTAAAAAAATGACTGCACGCGGAAACCACCAGAATGCAGAGCGCTTTAAAAAAGAAGCTCAGATTCTTCTGGATATGAACAGCCCGTATATTGTTCATCTTTTTGATTATTTTACAGAAGGCAGTTTCCGCTATATGGTAGAAGAGCTTGTGGACGGTATTGCTCTGGACAAGATGCTTAAAAAAGAAACTGTTCTTCCGCCTCCGCTTGCAATGCTCATTTTGCAGGATGCGTGCTATGCCCTTAAATATGCTCATTCAAAAAATGTAATTCATCGCGATATTAAACCAGGCAATATTCTTATTTCAAAAAGAGGAGAAATTAAACTTGCCGATTTTGGTATTGCTACAGACGAAGCAGATCATGATAATTCAATCACAATGTCTGGAGTGAGTCTTGGAACTCCTGCCTATATGTCTCCGGAACAGTTTGAAGACAGTTCAAAGGTAGATAAACGTGCAGACATTTATTCACTTGGAATTATGCTTTACGAAATGGTAACCGGTTCAAAACCATATCCGAGTGAATTTAATATGGAAACCTTTAAAATTGTAAAAAAGGGACGTTATATTCATCCGCGTAGAATTGACAAAATGATTCCTGTGGAGATTCAGTCCCTTATTCAAAAAATGATTCGTCCTTCTCCAAAAAGAAGATTCCAGTCTATTGAAGGTGTGCTTCGTGCCGTTAAAAAATATCTGCGCCATTATAATACTCACGAAATCAGGGTACATCTTGCCAGAGCTGTAAGTTCGCAAAGCCCATATCAGTTCCCGTTCTTTGTTCCAAAGGATAGAATTATTCGCCGTGTAAAACATGTTGTATCAGCTGTACTTGTTTTTTGTCTTGCAGGATTTTTATTCTGGTGGAGCGGCCTTGTCTATAAGACCTTGCTCAGGACAGTTTATACACCGGTAAATATAGAGATGGAAGTTCCCCGTTCACTTTCGGCAAGTCTTGACCTTCCAATTAAAGCATATTTTTTTCAGAATGATGGAGATCAGATTCCCGAAATTAAATCTGCCCAAAGAGATTTTGCCGTAAAAGGCAGCCGTGTTTTTGAAAAGTTTTTTACAGTTCAGACTCAGGTAGAAGTTGTTCGACTTGCTGCAAAAAATAAGGTATATGATATTTCGCCGGTTTATCTTAAGAAGGGAGATTACCGGGTAAAGGTTGTTGTTGGCCCTTATGTATGGTGGAAGTCTTTTAGTGTAGATGAAAAACCAGTACTGCTTGCCTGCGATTTTCTCAAAAACACTTCGCGTAAGCTGGAAATAAGTCCTTATGTTTATGATGCTGTTACAGGAAAGCGTATTACAGATAAAGCAAAGATAATGATTCAATATAAAAATAACTGGAAGGCAATCGAAGATGTTCCAGCCGATGAAATAAAATCTGGAACTGTATGGAAGATTAAGGTTTCTGCTCCGGGCTATAAGGAGGAAGTTTACTCCCTGCTTATTGACTGGTATCAGGACAAACTGTTCGTTTCTGCAGAGCTTAAGCCTAACAAATAAACTATGCCGGAGAAGCTATGAGCATTAAAGCTGTTATATTTGATATGGACGGGGTAATCTTAGACTCCGAAACAATAAGCGATAGAACCTGGGCTATTACGCAAAAAGAAATGGGCCTTGTAACCGATAAGGATTTTATTAATATGTGTCGTGGAACAAATCACAACGACACATTGAATATTCTGCGTCAGGTGTTTGGGCAGGATTTTGATGCAGAAAAATTTATGGACCACAGCGTAGAGCTTTTTTATCAGATAGAAGAATCAGAAGGTATTCCGCTTATGCCTTATGTAAAAGAAGCTCTGGAATATCTGCAACCCCGTTATACACTGGCACTTGCTTCTTCTACAAATGGCGTGGCTGTAAAACGCCAGCTTACAAATGCCGGTGTTATTGAATATTTTAAAACCCGTACAACAGGGGAACAGGTGGTTCACAGTAAGCCTGATCCGGAAATCTATCTTATGGCGTGCCGCTCAATTGGTCTTGATCCTTCAGAGTGCGTTGCCGTAGAAGACAGCCCCAATGGGGTTCGCAGTGCAGCTGCTGCCGGGCTCAAAACAATCATGGTTCCTGATAAAATTCAACCTGATGATGAAATGCGTAAACTTTGCTGGAAAATCTGTCCGAGCTTAAAAAGTCTTGAAGAGATTTTGTAGTTCATTTATAATTAAGGAGGGTAGGGAAAAATGGCATACGTAAAAAACTTATTTGATTCAAATTTTATTCAGTACGCAAGTTACGTTATCCGTGACCGTGCAATTCCAGAAATTACCGATGGGCTTAAGCCTGTACAACGCCGCATTATTCATACACTTTTAAAAAATGATGATGGACGTTTTACAAAGGTTGCTAATGTCTGTGGTAAGGTTATGGCTTATCATCCTCATGGAGACGCTTCCATTTATACTGCACTTGTAAACCTTGCAAACAAAGATCTTTTTATTGATAAGCAGGGAAACTTTGGTAATATGTATACCGGTGACGGAGCTTCTGCTCCCCGATACATTGAGTGTCGTCTTCGTCCAATTACCAAAGATATTTTAAATACAAATCCAAAAATTACACAGTATGTAGACACTTACGACAGCCGTGATACAGAGCCTCTTGCATTCCAGGCTAAGCTTCCGCTGGTACTCATTATGGGAGCCGAAGGTATTGCTGTTGGTATGCGTACCTATATTTTGAGCCACAATATTCACGAAGTTATTGAAGCAGAACGCAAATGTCTTCGTGGCCAGAAGTTCCAGCTTTATCCGGATTTTCCTACAGGCGGTCTGATTGATGTTTCGGGTTATGAAGACGGACTGGGAAAGATTGTTACCCGTGCCAAAATGGATACAAGTGATGACAAAAAGATTGTTATTACAGAGCTTCCATATGGATCTACTACAGAAAGCCTTTGTGATTCTATTGAAAAGGCTGTTAAGAGCGGAAAGATTAAGGCAACTTCAATTCAGGATTATACTTCTGACAAAGTTAATATCGAAATTAAGCTGCAGCGCGGGGTTTATACAAAGGATGTTATAGACGCGCTTTACGCTTTTACCGACTGCGAACAGACAATTCACTGTAACCTTCTTGTTATTAAAGATAACATGCCTGTTCAGATGACTTGCACTCAGGTAATTCAGTACCATTCAAAGCAGCTGGTAGGAATTCTTAAGCAGGAGCTTGAACTCGAAAAAGCTGCTCTTATGGAAAAGCTCCATCTTCGTACTCTTGAACGAATCTTTGTAGAAGAGCGTATCTATAAGAAAATCGAAAACCAGAAAACCGAAGAAGGTGTAATCAAAGCTGTTCTTGACGGATTTAAACCATTTAAGGCAGAGCTCATAAGACCAATTACTGTTGATGATGTTGATCACCTGCTCAAGATTCCAATCCGTAGAATTTCTCTTTATGATATGAACAAGAATAAGCAGGAAGTTCAGGCAATTAATGACAGAATTAAAGAAATTAATCGTCTTCTTAAACATCTTGTTGATTATGCAATCTCATGGCTTGATGCAATTGAGGCCAAGTTTGATCCTGCAGCTACAAAGCGACAGACAACTATTACAAACATTAACACAGTTGATGTTAAGGTAGTTTCTAAACGCGATAAACCACTCCGTTATGATGAAAAATCGGGCAATCTTGGTACCGAGGTCAGCAGCGGCGAAGAAATGCTTAAGGTTACTCCTTACGACAAGGTTATTTATGTCCGAAAGAGTGGTATTTATTCTGTATCTGAATGTCCTAAGAAAATCTTTGTTGGTCCGGAACTGCGTTACTGCGGTCTTGCAGACAAAGAAAGTCTTTCAAAAATATTGTTTACAATTATCTACCGGGATCCAGCCACACAGCAGGCTTATATCAAACGCTGTAGAATTGCAGGCTATATCATGAACCGCGACTACTTCTTTGCTCCAGATGGCATGGAAGTTCTGCATGTAGATACCAGAAAAACCTTTGAGTTTAAACTCAACTATGTTCCAAAGGCACGTCTTAAGGTTCTTACCGAAACATTTAAGGCTTCTAATTATGAAGAAAAATCCCTTAAGGCTAAGGGCGTAAGGCTTTCTACTAAGGAAGTTAAAGACATAGTTGTTGCAAAATAGGATTTGCGTTTGAACTGTCTTAAGGAATACTGCGCTTTTGAAGAAACAATAAAAGGCTCCCGTTTTTTGTCTGAGCTGTTTCCATGTGACAATCAGAGTCAGGCGCGGGATCTTATCAAGGAACAAAAATCTAAATACTCAGATTCTACTCATGTGGTGCACGCTTTTGTAATTGGAAGCGGTGCCGAGATTCTTGGGATGAGTGATGATGGAGAACCTTCCGGAACTGCAGGACGGCCGGCTCTTGATGTTCTTAAGGGAAGTGGTTGTACAAATATCCTTGTTACAATTACGCGCTGGTTTGGTGGAACTCTGCTTGGAACCGGCGGCCTTGTAAAAGCTTATTCAAATGGAGTAAAACAGGTTTTAACAAAAGCAGGGGAGAGCGGGCTCTTTGAAGAACTGGTTCAAAAGCGTCCGTTCAATTTTACTACCGATTACAGCTCCTATAAGTTACTCAAGTTGCAGCTGGAACAGTTTGTACTTTATGATGTCACAGAAGCTTTTGGAGAAGCTGTTACAATAAAAGGTCTTGTGCGTGAAGAACAGGCAGAGTCACTTTGCAATAAGGTGTTAGATCTGACTAACGGAAAAGTTCAGGTGGTTTTAAGTTAAACCTGTTTAACAGATTCTCGTTCTATAATTGTTCCGCTAACCAGGTGCCTTCCTTTTATATAAACACTTCCGGTAATTTTATCCAGTATGAGCTGTACAGTAATTTCTGCAATGGTTTTTGGATTTGTAGCGATTGTCGTAAGAGGAATATTTTTTTCGCTTTCGGCAAGGAAGTTATCATAACCTGTTACCGATGTGTCGGCAGGAACTTTTATGCCTTTTTCTTCAAGCTGCGAAATAAGTTTTGCAGCGGTAAGGTCACTGTTGCAGACAAAGGCAGAAGGAAGTTTATCTTTAGAAGGAAGATTCATTTTTATAATATTGCTTTCATCAATTCTGTCTTTAATAATCTCATTAAAGCTGCAGTTTATTCCGCTTTCATAAAGAGCTTTTGCAAAACCCATGTAGCGGTCTTTAATAGAGCTTGTTGCTTCAAAGCTGCCCACAAATCTAAGATTCTTATGGCCCTTTGAAATAAGATATTTTGTAATGAGATATGAATTATAAAAGTCGTCGCTGACTACACAATCCAGTTCCGAATCATCCGTATAAAAATCCATAAGAATAAAATCTTTGTACGAAGCCTTTACTTTTTGAATATATTCATTTGAAGTCTGACCCAAAAAAATTACACCATCAACTTTTTTTTCTGTAATAAGGCGCGGCATTGTACAGTTTGCTTCGTCTTCATCAGAAACAAGTTCCATCATGCTAAAGTAATTCTTCGAAAGAAGCGCTGTAGAAAGGTGATTAAATAAATACCAGTAGTAAGAATAATTTGGAGAAAAAAATCTGGAAGGAATAACAATTCCGATGTTTCCTGTAGAACCGTTTCTGGCTCCTCCAGGAGTCTTTAAAAATTTATAACCCATTTCCTGGGCAAGTTCTTTTATTTTAATTCTTAACTCTTCTCCAACACCTTCTTTATCAGAAAGTGCTTTAGAAACTGTTACCGTACTAATTCCAAGCCTTTTTGCAATGTCCGAAAGTCTTACTTCTTTTTTTTGTTTCATGAGAAAATATTAACATAATTTAAGTAAAAAATAAACTAAATTTCATTCAAAACGTCTGCAAAATATCCGCTTGAACTTATTCTTTCGCCGCCGTTTGTCAGGTGATTTGTATCTCCCAGCCGTTCAACCCTAAAGCAGGCCTTGCCTTTTAGACGTTCCTCGCTGTTCAAAACAGTTATTGAAGTTGGAGCAACATAAAAGCCCTGCCACAGCTGCATTGGAGAAAGTCCTGTAAGGTGTGCAATGATAGTAAACATAACTCCAAGATGACAGAAAAATACCAGGGTTGTTTCTTCCGGGTAATCGTCTTTTATGGATTGAAGATGGTATTTGTAAACAGGTTCACTCCAGTTGTGGTTTGGAACAGGATTTTTAACTTCATAAAGAATATTTGTGCGCCTTATATAACCGTAGCTTTTAAGAATTCCGTCTATTCCGTCGCAGACTTCCTTATAAAATTTTTTGATGTTTCCGCCCTTCATAAGTTTTGAATCTGCCCATTTATCCTTGTCAAAGAATTTATTATCGCCGGCAAAATATTGTGGTAAAAGATCCCAGCACATTTCTTTTTTACCGGCGCGGTAAGAATCCGGGTAATTTTTTGGATAAGTTGTTTTGTAATAAAATTCCTGAAGCCAGTTGCAGGTAATTGCTGTACGGCCTAAAAGCTTGAGCGAAGGAGCTGCAGTTGCCTTTGCCCTGCCAAGCGGAGACTGATAAATTTGAGTAATGTTTTTCCACGAACAGACACGTTTAGTTAAAAGTTCAACTTCGCGGCGGCCCTTGTCTGTAAGATCATCATTTAGATAATCAGGGTCACCGTGTCGTATAAATATAAGACGCATGCGGTGATTATACCAATTTATTCTTATATCTGCTATATTATCTTTATGAGTGAAAATATAATAAAAAAGGGATTGATTCTGGAAGGCGGGGCTATGCGCGGAATGTTTACCGCAGGGGTCCTCGATGTTTTTATGGAAAATGGAATCGAGTTTGACGGGGCAATTGGAGTTTCTGCCGGAGCAACCTTTGGCTGTAATTTTAAGTCAAAGCAGATTGGCCGCGCCATACGCTATAATAAGCGCTTTGGCAAAAACTGGCGTTACTGTTCCATCCGTTCCCTTGTCTTGACCGGAGATATGTACGGTGCCAGATTTTGTTATGACAAGCTTCCAAAAGAATTGGACAAAATGGATTTTGAAGCTTATAAAAATAACCCGATGGAATTTTATTGTGTTGCCTCTGATTGTGTTACAGGCAAACCTGTTTATAAAAAGCTTGAGACCTGCGACGATCACGAGCTTTTATGGATGAGGGCCAGCGCTTCCATGCCGCTTGTAAGTCGGGTTGTAAAGGTAGACGGCTATGAGCTTTTGGATGGAGGAATGACTGATTCAATTCCTTTGTCTTTTTTTGAAAGCATTGGTTATAACCGGAATGTTGTAATTTTAACTCAACCAAAAGAATATATAAAAGGAAAAGCAAGCCTTATGGGACTTGTTAAGCTTGTCTTACACAAATATCCAAAAATTGTAGAAGCTATGAAAAACAGACATACAGTTTATAATGAACAGACTAAGCTTGTTTTTCAAAAGGCCCAAAAGGGTGAGTTACTTGTAATTTGTCCGGAAGCACCGCTTGGAATTAGCCGCACAGAAGGAGATCCTCAAAAGCTTGAGCGTGTTTATCAGGAAGGAAGGCAGACTGCTTTGGAGCGGCTTGAGGAAGTAAAAAACTTTTTAAAATGCAATTGACAGGTTTATGCCCATTGGTACAAAAGAAAGGTCTGTTGAACCGGATTTTTTCTGTCTGTTTTTGTAAAAGGTTTTGGTGTGAAAGTAAGGGACAGCAATTCCGCATACAGTTCCAATTACGGCACCAGTAAGTACATCAGAAAAAAAGTGATTTCCGCTTGCCATGCGCAGACAGCCTGTTAAAGTTGCAAGTCCAAAAGAAACTCCTGCAACAGCATATTTGTATTTTGAATCAGGGAAGTACTGACAGAAAGCCATTGTCGTAAATGCCGCACCTGCAAAAGCAAAGGTTGTATGTCCGGAAGGGAAAGAACAGTTCCAGTCTCCTTCATCCACCTTTTTTTGAGGATAGCCGTCAAAATACATATATGGTCTTGCACGGTAAACCAGAAGCTTTATCCATTCTTTAATGCCGTTTGCAAACAAAAGTGTTTCTGTGTACATGAGTCCGGCAGTTAACCATTCATCCTTTGGAAGAATAATTCCAAAAAGAACTGGTGTAAGCATTGTCAGTCCGCAGGAAGCTGTTCCTGTAAGATGAAGAGGCTTACTGTAAGGACGCATAAAAATACTGTCCAGATCAGGCACGTCATTTTTGTTCCAGTCTGCAGGATTGTAATTATTCTTTTTAATAGGAACAATTTTATCGCAGACAAAAGCAGAACCCGAAAGCAGGGTGCCAAGTCCAAGTTCAATTCCTTCATTTACAGGATTAAGGGCAAAGGCACTTTCGTAATCATAAGTTAAAGAAAAGAGTTTTCCCGTGCTCAAAAGCAGCACAAGAAGAATCATTAATTTTTGAACACGAGCTTTAATCATTTATTTTTCTTCCTTTTTTACAGATACAAGATCCTTGTATAAAGATATAAGGAAAACAGAAATAAGAATGCCGCCAAGAATATCTGTAAACCAGTGAACTCCGCAAATCATTCTTCCAATAATTGTAAGCGCCATAATTACAAAGCAGGCAATTCTTGCTGCGATCAATAGCTTTGTGTTTTTGATGTAGGCACCGCTTATATAAGCTGCAGTTCCAAGAATTGTCAAAATAAGCATTGTGTGGGTAGAAGGGTAGGATGGTTCAAGACCTTCATCCAGAATAACAGGTCTGTAATTAATGCTAAAGCGTTCAAAAAGAACATAAAGCAGAATTACAAGAATATAAATTACACCAAGCATTAAAATGTTTTTGTCTACCTTAAGAAGACTTTTTCTTTTAATAAGCTGAATAAAGCCCACAACAGCAAAAAAAGCGGCAACCAGAATTGCAAGAATGCCAAACACTTCGGTTAGTTTGTACCAGAAAAGATGCATTCCAAAAAAGTTATGGACAGCACTGTTTAAGCCTGCAAGTCCGACAGTAGAACCTTGTGGACCAATAGCCTGTACGTCAAAAAGATTTACAATCTGAGTAAAGCTTACAAATAAAATTGCGTAAAGAATCGTATTAAGATATTTTTTCATAATGATTAGGTTATCGCAGATTAGTTTTTAATTCAATATGTATCATTTCCCATTCATTTAATTTTGTGATAGTATATCGATATGCTCACATCTGATTTTAATTTTGATTTACCCGAAGAGCTCATTGCACAGCATCCTAGTGGAGTGCGTGGTCAGGATAAGCTCATGCTTTTAAACCGCACTACAGGAGAAGTTGAACATCATATGATGGATGATCTTCCTTCTTTGATTGAACCGGGTACACTTATGGTTTTTAATAACAGTCGCGTACGTCGTGCAAGAGTTTATGGAATAAAAGAAACTACAGGCCGCGAAACAGAATTTATGTTTCTTAATACAATAGATAAGGAATGCTGCATCTGGAATACAATGGTAAAAGCGGCAAAAAAACAGAAGCCTGGCATGCATTATAAATTCCCGGATGGAACAACAGCTCAGATTATTGAACACGAAGGGAATGCCGGAACAGAATTCCGCGCGCTCAAATTTGATTTTGCAATTGATGAGGACTGGTTTGAACGTAACGGTCATATTCCGCTTCCTCCTTATATCCGCCGTGAAGATACAGAAGAAGATTCAGAACGTTATCAGAATGTATATGCAACAGATACTGGAAGCGCTGCCTGTCCTACAGCCGGACTTCATTTTACACAGGATATGCTTGCACGTCTTGATGCTGCCGGAATTGAACGCTGCTTTGTAACTCTTCATGTTGGACTTGGAACCTTTCTTCCTGTACGCGAAGATAATATAGAAAATCATAAAATGCATGAGGAATGGTATACAGTTCCAAAGGCTACTGCAGATGCAATAAACAAGGCAAAAAGAGAAGGACGACCAATTCTTGCAGTTGGAACAACAAGCGTCAGGACTCTCGAAAGTGCAGGGCAAAAGCTTATTGCTGCAGGAGAAACCCCGGGAGCTGACGGAAAATGGCTTGAGGCTGGAACCAGTTCTACCAGTATATTTATGTATCCGGGGTATAAATTTAATGTTGTAGACAAGATGTTTACAAATTTTCATACTCCCGAAAGTACTTTGATTATGCTGGTTTCTGCTTTTGCAGGCCGCGAAAACATTCTTAGCGCATATAAAACAGCTGTAGAAAAGCGTTATCGATTCTTTTCGTACGGGGACTGCATGTTTATCCGCTAAAAAAGTGACTTTTTTCTCTAACTTGACCACGATCCTCTTTTTCTGTAAATTGCTATTATATGTTTCTTTTTAAGTGCAATAATCTTTGTTTAGGTTATGGTTCTACTCTCATACAGGAAAATCTGAACATTCAGATAGATAAGGGGGATTACGTTTTTATCCTTGGAGAAAACGGAACCGGTAAGTCAACACTGATTAAAACCATTCTTGGATTCATAAAACCTTATTCAGGTACAATTGAATATTCACCGGAATGGGATCGTAAAAAAATAGGCTATCTTCCGCAGACTTCCGAAATCCAGAAAACCTTTCCTGCTACAGTAAAAGAAATTGTGCTTTCGGGCTGTCAGTCAGAGCTTGGAATTTTTCCTTTTTATAAAAAGCAGCATATCCAGAAAGCCATGAATAATCTTAAAAAACTTGGCATGGAAGAATATGCCGGCAGAAGCTTTAAAGAACTTTCCGGCGGACAGCAGCAGAGAATTCTTTTTGCAAGGGCACTTTGTGCAACTGCTTCGGTAATTATAATGGATGAACCTGCAAAGGGTTTTGATTCGGTTACTACCCAAAAAATGTACGAAATCGTCAGCGAGCTTAATGCTCAGGGGGTAACTGTAATTACAATAAGCCACGATGCACAGGCCGCACAAAAATACGCAGGCAAAATAATCAGACTGGAAAAAGCAGAGGCGCTCAAATGACACAGATTATAGAAACCTTAAAGCTTTATTTTTCTTTTACCATGGTCCAGTATGCTTTTGTTGCCGGCATTATGATTGCTGCTTCATCTTCTCTGCTCGGCGTAATCCTGGTTTTAAAACGCTTTTCCTACATAGGTGACGGCCTTTCTCACACCGCTTTTGGCGCAATGGCAATTGCATCTATATTAAAAATCTCCTCCGCCACAATGCTGTTTGTCCTTCCGGTTACCGTTATTTGTGCAGTCATAATTTTGTGTGCAAAAGAAAACTCCAAAATTAAAGGAGATGCAAGCGTTGCAATGATTTCGGTTGGAGCTCTTGCGCTCGGATATTTTTTAATGAATATTTTTTCTCCACCTGCAAATCTTTCGGGTGATGTCTGTACAACACTCTTTGGTTCAACCCTGATTCTTACACTCACAAAAACAGATATGATCCTTTCGGTCTTAATTTCTGCACTTGTGATTTTGTTTTTTGTTATTTTTTACAATAGGATTTTTGCAATTACTTTTGATGAAGATTTTGCGTTCTCAAGTGGAACAAATACCAGACTTATGAATATAATTATGGCAGCCGTAATTGCGGTGATTATTGTTCTTGCCATGAATCTTGTAGGAACACTTTTGATTTCTGCACTTATTATTTTCCCCGCTGTTTCTTCCATGCAGATTTTCAGAAGCTTTAAGCATGTTACAATTTTTGCCTGCGTTCTTTCTGTTTTCTGTGCAATTGCAGGAATTCTTACTTCTGTGTTTGCAGGAACTCCGGTAGGTTCAACAATTGTAATTGTAGATATTGCAGGCTTTATTATCTGTAAGCTTGTGGGCCTTGCGCTCAAGAGGTAGGGTAGTGAAAAAGTATCTGATTTTTTTAGCAGCTATTTTTTTATGTGTGTCCTGCGGGTATTCAAAAAATAAGGCAGCTAAAACGACTAAAGAATCCGCTCCAGCTTCAAAAATAGACTTTGACATGCGAAACTTAAACTACAATATGGTTTCGGCAATTACGTTCGAAATGCTTGTTGACCCACAAAAGTATGACGGCAAAACAGCTGCAATCAGCGGACAGTTTTATTCAGAAGTTTATGAAGGTACCCGTTATTATTCGGTAATTGTCTGGGATGCAACTTTGTGCTGTCCTGCCGGAATGGACTTTACTCCGCCGGAAGGTTTAAGCTATCCAAAAGACTTCCCACAAGACGAGCAAAAAATAACCGTCTATGGAACTCTTGAACTTGAAGATACCACAGACGGTTCACAGCTATATTTTATAGCAGATAAAATCGAGTTTTAATCCCGCTTATTTTACAAATTCTTTCTTTAAGAACTCAAGGTCAAGCTCCGGATAAAGAACGTGTGCTCCAAGCAGCTTGTTTACACGCTCGCGTGCGGCTGCAACTGTGTCATCAGAAATCTCAATCTTACCCTTAGCAGGTTTTCCTTCTTTTGTAAGGCCAGGTTTTGTATTCTTAAGAACAAAGTCAATAATGTCTGCAACTTCTTTCATGTCAGCTTCGTTCATGCCAAGAGTTGTAAGACCCGGGGTACCAATACGGATTCCGGAAGTCCACCATGCACCGTTCTTGTCATATGGAAGGGCGTTTGCATTAGCAGTAACACCGCACTTAAAGAGAGCAGCTTCTGCCTGCTTTCCTGTAAGGCCGTAAACTGTTACGTCGCAAAGCATAAGGTGGTTGTCTGTTCCGCCAGTCTGCAATGGAATATTGTGTGATTTACAGCCTTCTGCAAGAGCCTGTGCATTTTTAACAACCTGAGCTGCCCATGCACGGTATTCAGGAGTATTGGCTTCTTTAAGGGCAATTGCCTTTGCAGCCATGATGTGTCCAAGTGGACCACCAAGTACCATAGGACAACCCTTGTTTACGTAGTCGGCAAATTCCTGCTTACACAAAATCAAAGCACCACGAGGTCCGCGCAAAGTTTTATGTGTTGTTGTTGTAACAATGTCTGCCCATTTTACAGGATCATAATCATCTGTCAAAACCTTACCTGCAACAAGACCAGCAAAGTGTGCCATATCTACCATTAATACTGCTCCGCACTTGTCTGCAATTTCGCGGAAACGCTTAAAGTTAATCTTGCGTGGATATGCAGAAAAACCTGTTAAAAGAATTAAAGGCTTAACTTCCATAGCCTGCTTTTCAATTGCATCATAGTCAAGCAAGCCTGTTTCGCGGTCTACGCCATAAGGATGGCTTTCGAACATACGTGCAGAAACGTTCATTCTGTAACCGTGTGTAAGGTGCCCACCACAAGAGTAGTCCAGTCCCATGAGCTTCTGGTTTCCAAACTTCTTGCGGAGCATATCAAACTGCTCGTCTGTAAGGTCGTTCAATGATTTTACGCCAAGCTCTTCCAAAGTTGGAGTTTCTACCTTTGCGCTAAGGATTGCCCAGTAAGCAACAAGGTTTGTATCAGCACCAGAGTGTGGCTGAACATATGCATAGTCTGCACCAAAAAGTTTTTCTGCTTCGCGGGCTGCAACATTTTCTACAGCATCAATATTTACACAACCACCATAGTAGCGGTGTTCAGGGTAGCCTTCTGCATATTTGTCTGTAAGAAGGTTTCCCATAGCAGCCTGTACGTTGAGTGAACAATAGTTTTCACTTGCAACAAGCTTTAAGTGACTGCGCTGATTCTCCAATTCATTTACGATAGATGCTGCAATATCTGGACCAACCGCAGCAACCTGCTGAAGATTTGCAACATAAGCACACATAGCCGGATTTGGTTTTCCGTTAGTGGCGGCAAGATAATTTTCTAATGGTGTAGACATAAAGTGACCTCATTTTTTTGATAATATAATGGAAGTATTCTAGCGAATTTTCAAGGAATAGTATATAGTCTAAGTATGTATATTATCCCTCCCGCATTCAAAGATTTTATCTCACCAGATTGCAACCGCGCCCGCTTTATACAGGATTATCTTAAGGCTGGAGGCCTTGCCACTTCAATAATTCATCTGGAAGGAAAAAATCACATCTTTGTAAATTTTCCAAAAACACAATACAATCCTATGTTCCGCATAAAAACCGTAATTGCTCATTATGACCGGATTGGCATTGGAGCCAACGATAATTCTGCCGCTGTGTTCTGTTTAATGGAATGGGCAGTACAGATTTTTAAAGCCTGTGGTGCTGAGCCTGGTGGAACTGCCGCTTTTCATAATATTCGCCTCATTTTTACCGATGGCGAAGAGCTTGGAAAAGAGGGTGGAGTAAAAGAACAGGGTGCTTTTCCTCTGGCACAGGAATTCTTACGACTTGGAATTAAAAACGATGATATCTTTGTTTTTGACTGCATGGGCCGCGGAGACGTTCCGATTCTTGCGCAGACAATTGTGCCTCCAAAGGTCTCTACCCGCTTTCTTAAAGATTTTGCTGATCTCGAAGAACGTGCCAAAATTCTTTTGCAGACTGCTTCCTGTGGACGCTGGTTTTCTCTTCCATGCAATTATTCTGATAATGCAAGCTTTATTGCAAACGGACTTCCCGCAGTTGCAATAACTCTTTTACCTTCGGAAGAAGTTCCTCTTGTTACTCAAGGCAAGCAGCCCAAAACCTGGCAGCTTTTTCATACCGATGGCGACAATCTTGATTCCCTTGATCCTGCAAGCTTTGAGCTTTTTCATAATATTCTAAATCTTCTTGCAAACATGAAAACCCCCGCCGCCTCATAAAAAATCAAATAATTGGATTTTGAACCCTAGACAAATTTAAAAATCTAATTTAAAATAATAGTAAGTTTAAACTAAAAGTGGGTGGGAAAAGTGAATAAACGCTTGTATAATCCTAATAAGGATGGAATAAAAATTAAAACGATTAATTATTCCATGCTTATTCTGATTTTTATCATTTGTGCCGGAGTATTCGTTTCGGCTTTTCAATTAAAATCCAAATATAAGCACATCATCAATTGTATGGAAGGCTATGCAATCTGTACAAAAGCTGTAAATGATTTCCGCGACAGCTCTGATTTTTTAACAAATCAGGTAAGAATGTTCCTTGTTAATCTTGATGATACTTATGTAACAAATTACCTGAATGAATATACAGTTTCTAAAAACCGCGAAAAGGCTATTGAGGTTTTGAATAAATATAATTCACAGAATGAAGTGCAGATTAATATGCACCTTGCCTATGAAGAGTCTCAACGACTTTCCCAGACCGAAATGTATGCTATTGCACTTGCTTTTAATGCTTTAAATAAAGAAAAACTTCCTTCTCAAATTGCAGAAATAAAACTTCTTCCTGTTGATAACAACCTTTCTGCCCAGGAAAAAATTTCTAAAGCAGAAGCCCTTCTTTTTGATGTAAACTATCAGAATGCAAAAAATCAGATTAACCGCTTTACAAGCTCTGTCTTAGATTCAGTTTTGAATAACCATCTGGACTCTCAGAATAAAAACTCAAGCCGCTTTTTTACACTGCTTATGATTCAGATATCAACAATTGTTGCAATGTTTATAGCCGGCCTTGTTCTTTTTATTGCAATCAATATTCTTATTCTTCGTCCTATAGATTATGATATCAAAAGCATTATAAGAGAAAAGAAGATGCATGTTATTGGTTCGTATGAAATGCGTCTGATTGCCAAAAGCTATAACGCCCTTCGCGAAAAAGAAGAAATCCGCGCTTCAATCTTAAAGCACAAAGCAGAGCACGATCCATTAACAGGACTTATTAACCGCGAAGCCTTTTCTCAAATTAAAGACATTCTTTGCGATACCGCAGAGCCTATTGCTTATCTCATAATTGATATTGATTTCTTTAAGTCAGTAAATGATAAATATGGTCACCCGATTGGTGATGCTGTTCTTAAAAAGATTGCCGGCATTCTTTCGGAGCAATTCCGTAATACAGATTATGTTGCAAGAATTGGTGGAGACGAATTTGCCGTTATCATGACAAAGTTTGGAGATTCTCCGGAAATTGTAATTCAGCGCAAAATAGAAACAATAAACAAGCTGCTTCAGAATGTTGGAGACGGACTTCCTGAGGTTTCTTTAAGTGTAGGGGTTGCAATTTCTTCAATGGGTTATAATGCTGCCCTCGAAAATCAGGCAGACAAAGCTCTTTACCATGTTAAGAAAGGTGGCCGTTGTAACTGTTCTTTCTACACACTGCAAAGAGCTTAGCAAAACACCTTAGAACTGTGTTGTATAGCCGATATCAAATGTAAAGGCATCGTACCAGCGGGCTGTATTGAACTTTGTAAATTTAACAGAGAACTGTGAATGAATCTCTCCCGAAAGGAAGTTTGTAGAAACATATGGTGTCATTGTTATATTGTAGGCACCCTTAAAGAGTCCAAGCGGCTTTGTAATGTCCAGGAAGTTTTTGCCTGTAAAGGAGAGGGAAAAGTTTGTTCCCAAAGTAAAGCGGTTAGCTCCAAGCGAGAATGAATCACCGTAAATGTTCAGGTTTACACCAAGAGTATCATCAACAAAAATAAGCTGGTCTACAGTTTCCTGAGGCAGACTGAAAATCGAAACGTTTACATGTGCTGTATCAAGAAGGAAGCGTGGTTCAAAAAGAAGATAAATATCATCCGGCGAAACCTTTGTTCCCTCGCGTTTTGTAAATGGAATATTAAAGAGTCCTGCCTGAATAAATAATCCCTGTGTAAAATTATTACCAATGAGCATTGTTGTTCCTGCGTGCCAGTAAAGCTTTTCTACTGCTGCAATAACTTCCTGACCTTTATTGTTGTTTGCAATAGGAACACCAATTCCGCCTGCTATGTCAAGAGAATAGAATCTGTATACACAGGCAAAGCGTGCGTCTGCATTGAATACATAATACTTATTATCTTCATGGTTAATATAAGCATAACCGCCTAAAGCAATCGGCTGAGACATAAAGCGCTTTACATCTGCAATTCCAATACCAAAATGAGGGTAGAGGATAGAACCTGCAAGACCTAACCAGCTTTCTGTGATTTTAGAGGCTATAGGTTTAATACCAAAATATCTTTGAAGGAAAATATCTGAACCAATAGGGTCATAGGTTCCCATAAATACGCTAAGATAGTTTGCGTCAGATTCAGATTTTGATTTATAGATGAGCGAAACTTCGTCAATTTTAAAGAAGGCATCTGTTTTATGGAACAATTCCTTGCTCAAAAAATCCTTTGTATCTATAGAAAATTCCAGATGTCCCCACAGATTCTGTGCAAAATTAAACTGTCCCTGGAAAAAAGCCTGAAGACTAAGGTCAGGATCATATTTATCTGTAGTTTCTGTGTTTGTTGCATAATTAAGCTTTCCGCCCGAATAGCCGCTGAATGCTGTTTCGGCAAAAACGTTTGCGTTAAAAATAAGAGCTGTAATAGCCAAAAGGCATGTTTTTCCTAATTTCTTCATAGCAAGTCTCCCTATCTTAACATTAACTCTCTAAATATAGGTCTACCCTAAATTTTCGACATAATCAACCTATTCCTTTAAAAAAGATTATATTCATTTTTCTTATATTTTTATCTTGAAAACTTGGATTTTCGGTATATAATAGACTGTATGAGTGATTATCTTGACCCAAATAATGAGGAACTCTTAAAAGACTTTTTTGCCGAGGCTGAACAACAGGTTGAGCAGCTGGAAAGCAATATTCTGGTGATAGAGAATGACCCTTCAAATCATGAGGCTATTGATGAAATATTCCGTGCCGCACATACATTGAAGGGTGGCTCTGCTACAGTCGAAATGATGGAGCTTTCTCACTTTACGCACTCCGTGGAAGATGTCCTTGACGAAATTCGTTCGGATAGAGTTGCTATTGATGAAGATGTTGTTGATCTTCTCCTTACTTCAATTGATGTTATCAAGGCAATGCTTGAAGCAAGACAGAATGGATCTGTTTATGAAGAGAATATAGATGGCATTATAGAAAAACTTAAGTCATATATTCCAGAGAAGGGTGCAAAGCCGGCTCCAAAGAAAGCTCCTGCAAAACCAGCCCCTGCTCCAGCACAGCCAGCTCCTGCAGCCGCTCCGGTTCAGGAAGGTGGAATTCCTCTTCCTCCATTATCAGAAGGCGATTATCAGGAACTCAAATCTGCCTGCGAAGGAAGCCAGAGTCTTTGGTGTGTTGCCGTTAAATTTGATGAAAGCAATCCTATGAATTCTGTTGGTGGAATTCAGGTTTTTGCCGCTCTTAAAGCTGTCGGTAATGTTCTTAAAACAGTACCGGATTTTGACGCCCTTTACGAAGACCAGTTTTATGAAAATGTATTCTATTATCTGGCTTCTTCAGAAACCGGTGCTGCAATTGAAGATGCTTCATTCCTTAGTGATGTAACTCTTATTACAGATGCTCATCAGCTTACAGATGATAATTTTGCAGGTTCAGATGCTGCTGCAGCGGATGCTCCTTCCGCACCTGCCGCACCAGCTACCTCTGTAAAGGCTGCTCCTGTTCAGGAAGAAAAGCCTTTGGAAGGCCAGGCAAAAGCAAACGAAATAAACGAAAAAATTGCAGAGAAAAAAGCAGAAGCAAAGACAGAGCCAAAGAAGGAAGGTGCTGCAGCTGCAACACATGCACAGCAGGGTTCAATCCTTCGTGTAGATTCAAGACGAATCGACAACCTTTTGAATCTTGTTTCAGAGGCTGTAATTATAAAGGCTTCTTTCAACCAGCTTGCCGGTCAAACTGCAAACGAATTGTTAAAGTTCCAGTCTGTTGAATCTCAGTTCCGCGAAAGACTTAGAAGTTTAATGGACAACATTCCTGCTTATTTTGAAGAGCTCCAGAAAGGACTTAGTATGAATGAGCTTAAAAAGCGTCTTTCAGAACAGTACGGCGATCTTGGAAATATGTTTGATCTGTATGAAACAGAAACAAAGGGTATTACAGGACGCTTCCGCTCTTACACACAGCAGCTTGGAACAATCGCTGGTGAACTCCAGGAAGGTGTAATGAAAATCCGAATGGTTCCAATCAATCAGATTTTCAGCCGATTCCCACGTGTAGTTCGTGATCTTCAGCGTGATTTGAATAAAAAGATTAATCTGGAAATTGAAGGTGAGGATACAGAACTTGATAAGTCAGTAGTAGAAGATCTGCTTGATCCAATCATGCATTGTGTCCGCAACTCAGTTGACCATGGAATTGAAACTCCGGAGGTTCGTAAGGCTGCCGGAAAACCGGAAACTGGAACAATCCTTCTTAAGGCTTCTAACGAAGGTAACCTTATTGTTATTGAAGTTAAGGATGACGGTGCCGGTATTGATGTAGAAAAGGTTCGCGCAAAAGCTATTGAGCATGGACTTATTCATCCGGATAAGGTTATTACCGATCAGGATGCTTACCAGCTCATCATGCAGCCGGGCTTCTCTACAGCAGATAAGATTTCAAATATCTCTGGACGAGGAGTTGGACTTGACGTTGTTAAGACAATGATCAACAACATCAAGGGAAGTATTTCCATCAACTCTGCAAAGGGACAGGGAACTTCTTTTATCATAAAGATTCCTCTTACTCTTGCTATTATTCAGGGACTTCTTGTTCGCGTTGGAACAGAAATCTACTCTATTCCAATTGCAAACGTTATCGAAAGTCAGTGTATCAATATTAATGAAATCAGTCATATTGATAACTACGAAATTATGAATGTTCGTAACGAGGTAATCAGTGTACTTCGTCTGTCTCGTCTGTTTAATATTCCAGAAAGTCAGACCGGAGATGAATGTTACATCGTTATTGTTGGAACTCAGGAAAAGAAGATTGGTGTTATGGTAGACGCGCTGATTGGAGAAGAAGACGTTGTAATTAAACCTTTGCGCGACAAGTTCACCAATTCTCCTGGAATTGCCGGTGCTTCTATTCTTGGTGATGGTTCCGTTTCGTTGATTATTGATGTTAGTCAGCTGCTTGATTTAGGTGTAAAACAGGAATTGCTGGCTCAAGCTAATGCAAGGTTGAACGGGTAAGGAGGGCTCAAGATGGACGAAAATGTAATGAAATCTGCAGAAGAATTAAATGACGCTCTTCAGGAAAAGAAAGAAGCAGCAAGTTATGTTGACTTTAAGATGGTAACGTTCTCTCTTGCCGACAAAGACTATGCTATAGATATTATGTATGTTAAGGAAATTGCTAAAGCCGGCCGCTTTACTTATGTTCCTAACACACTTCCTTTTGTTCTTGGTGTATACAATCTTCGTGGTGAGATTATTCCTATTCTTGACCTTCGTCTTTTCTTTAATATCGAAGTTCAGAAAAGGGAAGATAAAAAACTTGAAAACCTTCTTATTCTTACTCTTGATGATCAGACCTTTGGTCTTGTTGTAGATAAGATTGATAAGGTAGTTGGTGTTCAAAAATCAACAATCCAGCCACCACATCCGCTCTTTGCGGACATTAACATTAAATATATAAGCGGTGTTGTAGAAAACAATAATCGCCTTTATGTATTACTTGATATCTTGAGAATTTTCGGTTCTAAAGACAATGGTGAGTCAAAAGAAGCTGTTGCAGAGCAGATGGCCAAAAATGCGGCTATGCCTGCAGGTGCAGAAATTGGTAGAGGCGGTCCAGATCCTAGACTTGCTCCTGCTCAGAAAGCTGCAGCTCCTGCTTCTGAACCGACACCTGCTAAAAAAGAAGAACCTGCAAATCTCGATATCAAATTTATTGCAGAAAGTCTTAAGAGTTATAAAAACTTTGACATGTCTCAGGTAAATGAAGAATGGGTAAAGAGACGATACACGGAATGGGCCAGCGATAGAGGTGCTTCAAATACTCAGTTGCAGTCTTCCGATGATGCTGATGCTTATCTGTCTACTTTCTTTTCATCATTTACAGGGTCATGGTGGTCCAAGGAATATGCAGACAACATAATGAGTCTTCTTCCAGAAAACAACGCAAAACAGATTATGGTATGGAACCCTGGTTGCGGTAGTGGACAAGAAACTTATTGTCTTGCCTGTGTTCTTAAGAACCGTTACCCTGATGCAAAAATTAGAATTTATGCTCAGGATATCGATTTGCTTGGAGTTTCAAATGCAAGTCTTTTGACAGTTCCTGCTACTTTGGAAAGCTCCTGGCTGGCACCTTTCCTTTCAAAGAAAGCCAACGGAGAGAATACCTTTAATCAGGAGATAAAAGACAGTATAATGTTTGAATATCATGATTGTAAGAATACAAACGTTCTTCCAATGCTTGATGTTATATTTGCCCGTGACTTGTTATCCTTTATGGATACTAAATCACAGGAAAATATCCTTTCGGAATTCTTTGAAAAGATGAAGGGAAATGCCATTGCTATAGTTGGTGAAAACGAAATTATTCCAATGGCCTATGGTTTCGGCGAAACTAGCAAAGGTGCCATTACGGCATATACAAAAGATTAAAAGGGGAATGACATGCGAGTAGAATATATTAACCCGTTTGTTGAAACTTCATTCAGAGTTTTACAGGAAGTTCTTGGTGGAGCAGAAGTAAAGCGTGGAGATTTGTATCTTAAATCTA
>JAILBH010000214.1 GCA_024681195.1 Treponema sp. | reverse complement strand
GCTTATCCGCTAAAAGCGCGCGAGCAGATTTATCTGCGAGCCATAAATAAAAAAAACTCTTCCAAAAAGGAAGAGCCTTTTTCACACTTGGGCCATCTTGGACTTGAACCAAGGACCAAAGGATTATGAGTCCTCTGCTCTGACCACTGAGCTAATGGCCCGAATAAATAGGATACTATCATAAAATTGAGGGATTTGCAATATAGCGTTTAGGCCTGAACTAATACAGTTTTCTGGAGCTCAAGGACTTTTTCAAGAGGGAGGCCGGTTATTTCGGAGATGTCGGCGGCGGGGTAACTTTTTTTGAGCATGTTGATGGCGGTTTCTTCGGCTTTTTGCTGCATGCCTTGTTTTAGAGCTTCGGCGGCACGAATATCGCCGTATTCTTCTACGATTCTACTGGCCATTTCTACACCTCGTTCATCTTGTTTTAAGAAACGCATTCTTTCTGCAAACTCTTCGTAGTACATTTCATCGGCATTCGAAGTTGAAAAGTCATGCAGAAGTCTTCCAAGCGGATCATCACCCTTATACTCACCGTTTATGTACATTATATTGCAATCATCGTCAAATGGCAAATTGTTTCCATAATCAGCTTGTATATTCAACGATTTATTAACTTTATACACAGGAAGTTTTTTTTCAAAAATATCATGTTCAAGAATAAAAATGATATATAGATTTGGTAAATCTTTATAAGTACCTCCCTTTTGGATTGTATGACTATCTAACATTGCCTGATGATAACGTATTCTTCGTGCTCCTGCCCCTGCATCTGCACGCTGAATTTCAATATTGTATTCTGTTTTAAAAATGTCTTCTGCTACAATATCAAGCTTTACAGATTTGCCAAACAAATTTGTTTTTTGAATCTGTGACATAGATTTTGTAACAGTTAAATCATTTCTGTTAAGCAGAATTCTTATAAGAAGTTGAGTTGTCTTTATATCACCGCTAAACGCTGCTGACATAAATTCATCATCGAAAAACCTCATTGCTCTTACTCTTGCCAGAATCACTGGATCGATATTATCGAAAACTGTTTTTGCCATATTTTCCTCTTGTTCCATTAAATTGCCCCAAGCCATACCGCCCGGGCGTGGAAAATAATTCCTTACATATTAATAGTCAAAAATTTTTAAAAAGAGGAAGTTTTTTGAGGAAAATAATTAGAAAAAATTGCTTTTAGGCTTCTACCAGGATGTTTTTCTGAAGCTCAAGGACTTTTTCAAGAGGGAGGCCGGTTACTTCGGAGATGTCGGCAGCGGGGTAATTTTTTTTGAGCATGTTGATAGCATCTTCTTCGGCTTTGGCTTCTCTGCCATTTTCAAAATCGTAGGTTCTTTGTCTTTCCCATTCCATATACTGGCGCCTCCACTCTGTGTTATGTTTAGCTTCTTCGGTTAGTTCTTCAATTTTTTTAGAAAACTTGTCGCTGGGCTTTTTACCAAGGACAACCTGTAAAAAAGCTTTTTGCCTTTCATTTAGAATTATATCACAGTTTGAAGCAATAAAAAAGTATTTTAAAGCCCTGTCATTTAAATGAATATCAGGATTTTCACGGCATAAATTTTCAAAGCTGTAACAGACTCTTCCTTTTTTAAAGATATCCTGAATACAAATAAATATTACATAAGAATTCTTTAATTCTTTGTAAACCTGCCCCGATTTTAAGCAGTCTACATCAATACACCCCTGGTAATACCTTGCCCTCTCTGGTAATTCTTTTGAATCAGAAGCCTGCATTTCAAGATTAAATACTTGAGTATTATTTTTTCTTCCATATTTTATATATAAAACCTCTGTTGTTTTAATTGCCCAAGCCATACCGCCCGGGCGGGGAAAGTAATTCCCTACATATTAATAGTCAAAAATTTTTAAAAAGAGGAAGTTTTTGGAGGAAAAAAGTTTAATTTTGGGCGGAGATAAGATTTTGAGCGGGCATAAAAAAAAGGGTGTGGCCCTTTGGGGGACACACCCTTAGTTATTTTAATCGTAGGATTAAAAGTTGTTTTAAGATGTCTTACTAGTTAGCAAGTTTAACATAACCGGCAGGACCATAAGTTGTTGCTATTGCAGGGCAACCAAACTTGAGCTGTGCAGGATATTTAGCATTTGCTTTGAGAGTTGTCTTTTCGCCAACCCAGAAAGTAAAGCCAGAAGCCAGATTTGTATAAGCATTATCTACTTCAATCATTACAGCTTTAACACCCTTGGTATCTTCATCGTAAACTACAGGCGTTTTAGTCTTTATAATATTACCCTTTGCATCGGTAATAATAAAGCCGTCTGTTGTTCCAAAACGAAGATTATAAGTATCACTTGCATAAGTGTCAGCAATCTTGAAAATTACTTTGTTACCGTTGTATTTTTCCCAAGCAATAACATTATCCTGATTTGAAGCAAATCCATTTGTAGAATCAGTAATTGAAATAGTTGTCTCGCTCCAAGCTGTTGGAGTTGTTATTGATTCATTATTGTCTGGAAGATTATAAATATATTCAGGCTCAGTTGTTGCATAGTTATATGTAGATGCATATCCCCAATAACTGGTATCCTTTTTCCAACTAATCTTTGCAGTATGTCCATAGAATGTTGACATAGCAGGGAATTCCAAAGAATTATTTTCTTTTACAAGAAGTCGATACTGTGTACCATATTCGATTGCAGGAGAGTTTGCTTCATATACATGTGTTGTTGAGTTATAAGTCCAGGTAAGAGAGTCTTTTTTCCATTCTTTTGCACCAATTGGTAAAGAAAGGAAGGTATACATATTACCAAGGTCTGCAGCAAAAGAATCAGCATATACCCTTTCACCATCAGCATCCCATGTAAAAGGAGCATCAACAGTATATTTAATTACACCAGTGTGCTTTCCTTCTGTATTTGTTTCTAAATCTGCTGGATCCCAGTCCCAAAGTCCTGTAGAGTCAAGATAAAATGTTGGTGCATAATCTTCATTGGCATGACCTTTTGTAAAATATTCAGTAGAAGCACCATTTGATTTCGCATCAACATCTACAATTGCTATAACACTATCAGATTCTTCTCCACACTTTTCATTTCCGTTAGTATTCAAAACAAGTTTACCTGTTTTTTCCTTGAGCTTTGTTGCATCTACAACTAAGGCAATTGCACTTTTTGTTACAGAAGATGCATCGATGTAATAGTAAGCTGTTGTTACGACACATGGTGTTGCATTCCAACCAGATACAGGACATATAGATGAACCTGTTCCAGTGTATTCATTCTTCACAACTCTTCTAAGAGTCTTTGTAAGAACTGCACCTTTTGCAAATGGAAGATTGTCAGCTGTGGCGTCTTCCAAAATATAAGCATTTACAGCAGCATCAATTGATTTTTCATCAAGATAGCCGCGAGAAACGATTGAAAAATCAATTGCAGTCTTAGCTTCTGCCTTTTGAATAGTTGTTGTATAATCAGCTATTTCCGCAGGCTTTTCAACTTCATCATAAGTTACAGCATAAGCATTATATTCATAATCCTTAAAGTCTGTTTTTGTTCCTTCGAACTTACAGCCGGCAAGAGCTGTTGCAGCAACTAAAAGAGCGGCTGCGGCTTTTATATATTTTGTCAATTTCATAATAAAATGCCTCCTTTATTAGAATTTTACAGAGAACATGAGCTTGAGGTTCTTCTGGAAGAGACCATTATTACCACCAAACAAAGCAACATTAGCAAATACTGTTGTATAAGAAATGTCTAATGTAGCCTTTTCGGTAATAAACCAGCTTGCTCCAACACTTAATTCTGGAGCTGTAGCAGCGGCAGCAACAAACTGAGTAGACTTGGTTTCTGGAGTAAAGCCAGACTGAGTGTCATCAGCAGCAGTATCTTCAGCAGAAGTATGAGGAGTTACAGAATCTGTTGTTACAGTTTTTGTTCCAGCTTCGTTAATGCTATAACCATAAGAAGTTGTTTTTGCAGTCTGTCTTGTTGTCTTAGAAGAAGT
>JAILBH010000148.1 GCA_024681195.1 Treponema sp. | reverse complement strand
ATAAGCTTTTTACTCTTGTCTTTATCTTTTTTGGCAGGCTTGTTTTCTTCTTCTGTTTCTGGCTTTTTCTGAGGTATGCAGGAGCCCATCATAACATCCAGATCTTCACCCTTAATAAAATCGCTGGCCTTATCTTTCATCGGGTCCTGGGCCAGGTGTGGCAGAATATCAGAAATACAGAAAACAGGATCTGCTGCATCTTCTCCAATTACAACGTTTACAGTAGTTCCATCTTTTTTACATACAACTCCATGAATTGCAAGCGGCAGCGTAGTCCACTGATACTTCTTAATGCCGCCATAGTAATGAGTATTCAAATAAGTAATGTTGTCTTTTTCGTAAAGCGGATTCTGCTTTGCATCAAGACGTGGAGAATCAATGTGAGCTCCAAGAATATTCATTCCTTTTTCCAGCGGTTCGGTTCCAATTACAAAAAGCGAAATTGCCTTGTTCATTTTGGTGATATAAACCTTGTCGCCGGCCTTAAGGTTTTTATATTTGGTTATGTCTTTAAATCCTTCTTTTTGTGCCATCTGCACCAGCTGTGTCACGCATTCGCGTTCAGTTTTTCCGTTATTCAGAAAATTTTTGTATTGTAAAATAAGTTCTTCGTTTGAGTTCATAATTTTTTCCTTTGTTATTTAAATATAACCAAGATGAGGTTTTATAACAAGTGTTTTGTTTCAAATGCCTGCCTCACTTGATTTTTATCATAAATCGATTTACTATTCATTTATATATGATTACCTTAAAAGAACTCGCAGCAAAATGTAATGTTTCAATTGCAACTGTCTCAAATATTCTTAACGGAAAGTCCAATGTTTCGGAAAAGACAAAGGAACGTATTCTTAAGGTTGTACAGGAAACCGGTTACAAACCAAATTACATGGCACGGATTTTGAGGGCTCATAAAACAAATACCGTCGGAATTATTATTGATGATGTTGGTGCTTTTAGTTCTCCACAGCTTATAGAAGGCGTTCTTGATATTCTGGAAGCAGAGGGCTATAAAGCAATCATCGAAACCTTGAGGCTTTATTCTAAATGGGGGAATAAACCCGATTCGGCCGAGTATCAGAAGGTTGTAAATGATTCTGTAGAAGAAATGCTTTCTATTAAAGTTGATGGAATTATCTTTATTGCAGCCCATGCCCACAATATTGAATATTTTACACAGAATCTGGATATCCCGATTGTAATTACTTACGCCTATCAGGATGCAAATACAATTCCTTCCATTAAGATTGACGATTTTGAATCTTCTTATAAACTCACCCAGTATCTTATTTCTAAAGGTCATAAAAAGATTGCAGTAATCCAGGGTGATTCAACTGTTCGTCATGAAAAGGACAGGCTTGCAGGTTTTGAAAAAGCTCTTAAAGAAGCCGGGCTTGAACTTGATAAGGAGCTGCTGGAACCTGGTTACTGGACCCGCGAAGGTGGAAAAGAAGCCTGTCAGAAGCTTTTTAAGCGTTCAAAGGATTTTACCTGTATTTTCTGCTTTAATGACCTTATGGCTGCCGGTGTTTATGATTATTTATATGAGAACAAAAAGATTCCTGGAAAAGACTATGCTGTTGCCGGCTTTGATAACCGCGAAATGAGTGCATATCTTACACCTGGTCTTACCACAATGGAAATTCCATTGGGAGATATTGGCCGTGAATCTGCTTCTGTTCTGCTCAAAAAAATAGACGGAAAGGAAATTGAAAATTTAGATATCAAAATTCCTTGCCGTCTTATTGAAAGAAAATCAGTATAATATTACTCCATCGGATTTTCAATTCCTTCCTTAAACAGAATAAAATCCTTTAGTTTAAGAAAATAAGTTGAATCAATTTCGTCACGAGAAGAGCCTTCGCTTATTACAGGAACTTCTACGCTGTAGGTTGTGCCCACATATTCTGGAGCCGAAATCTCAAAGGTGAATACAAACTTCTGCTGTTCACCTTCTTTTTTTGCCTTAATAGACTTTGCCCAGAAAGAGAAGGTTCCGCGTGTGCTTCGGCAGGTTGAATATGGATTGCTCCAGGTTTTATCAATCATATCTACAACTTTACCATCTCTTTTCATTGTAATAACTGCATCTGTAATTGGTTCAAAGGTAGACCCGTCCAGAATTGTTCCTGTAAAAGTAGGGAAGTTAAAGGATGGCTTATTGTTTGGTGCAACAGTGCATTCCTTGCGTGCTTTATTGTGGAATGGACGCTTTGTAGAGCTTACAGTTCTCATTCCTTCAAGAATAAGCGCATTTACATCTGCCATAAGTTGCTTGTTATTCAAAGTTTCGGAAGCATGAGTAACACCTCGTCCAGAAACAATGTATTTAGGTGGAATGCGGTTTAAAACATAACTTACAGTATCGAGCCTGCAGTTTTCGCAGTCACAAGAAAGCCATGCCGCCTTTACGCCTTTTACCTGCTCGTACATTGAGTTTACATTTTGAATAACTAAATCTTCCATTAAATTATGTACATTCATATTAGCGTCCTTTATTTATAAAGATAATAATATTATAAAGGCAAATGAAGTTATAAGCAAACAAAAAGATTTATTGACAAAAAGGAGGGCAAAAAGAAAAATAAAAAAAATTAATAATTTTCGAAAAATTTCATGAAATTTCTTCCTCTTTTGTTAAATTTTGGCAATATTATATATGCATAGTTTTGCGCCTGCTACATTCTGCAGATGGTTTCCATTATTTTTTTAGGGACACAATTATATGAGCGGTTTGCTCTGTGATGTCCCGGAAAAATTAAAGGAGGCCGTATATGGCATTTTGGAACAGAAAGTATAAGGATTCTGTATTCACGGATTTATTTGGAAGCGACAGGGATGCAAAGAAGAACTTCATAGAACTGTACAACGCGCTTTCGGGAAACGATTTTAAGCTTAATGAAGTCGAGCTTGAACGTAAGATTATTGAGCAAACTCTTTATAAAACGTTCAATAATGATGTAAGCTGGGAAATAAACGGCAAGCTTATTGTATTGGTTGAGCATCAGTCTACGGTAAATGAAAATATGCCGTTACGATGCCTTGAGTATGTAACACGCATTTATGAAGGAATAGTTCCGGTAAAGGCACGCTATGCAGAAAAAGTCTACAAGCTTCCTAATCCTGATTTTTATGTTGTGTATGTGGGAAAGAAAGAACTGCCTGAAGAACAGGAGCTAAGGCTTTCCGATGCATTTTATACAAAAGACAGCAGCAAACTGGAACTTGTCGTTACTGTAAAAAACTGCTCCTCGTCAAAATTGTTGCCCGTAGTAAAAAAGTGCAGTATACTTAAACAGTATTGTCAGTTCATAGAAATTGTTGAGCATAATTACAACAAACTTTTTCCAAAAAAGTCTTTCAAAAAGGCAATTGAAATTGCGATGGAACAAGGAATCCTAAAAGATTATCTGGATAGGAAATCCCGGGAGGTAATTAATATGTTGTGTGCAAAATATGATTACAAAATGGATATCGCCGTAAAACAGGAAGAAGCCCGAGAAGAAGGAATTGCTATAGGTATGCAACAAGGCGCACGACAAAAAGCCCTGGAAGTAGCCAAGAGTTTATATTCAAACGGAGTTTCTATTAAACTGATTGCAAAATCGCTTGGCATGACAGTTGAACAGGTACAAGAAATAATTGAAGAATAAAAAAGATTGTCGTGGCACCCTTCGACAGACTCAGGGACCGCGACAATGACAAAAACAGTAGGCGATGCAACCGGACAGAAATGGGTCGGCTGGATAGATGATACCCTGTTTGGATTAATGAATGTAAGCGGAGGCTATAAGACGGCACAGGAGGTAGGTCTGGAACTTGGTAAAAAGGCACTGACACAGTTTGTATCATCTAAGATAGGCAATGCTAGCGAATGGGCACAAGGAGCCGCAGAAAAAGCCTTAAAGAGCGCCGGAACAGCCGCCAATGTTGCCGCCCAGGCGGGTATTAGCGTCGCTTCAAGCTATGCTTCTTCTGTTACCTCAAGCGCTATTAATAGTTTTAATATTGTGGATGGTGAACTTAAATTTGATTCTAAGAATTTTACCAAGTCTTTGTACAGTTCATCAACAATAGGAGGGGCTCTTGGAGCAGGACTTTCCGCAGGCTTAAGTGAATATAATCTTGGGACAAGAAAAGTAGATGCCCTCGATAAAGACGGAAATATCATAAAAGACGAAACGACAGGAAAACCTGTAAAAATAAACGAATATACAAAGGCCCAAGGTTTTAACTCAACACAGATAGAAAACATTGGAAAATTCAATTCCCTTATGGGAGGCCTTGCTTCCAGTGCTGTCTCATTCGCGATAGACGGACAGGCAACATTCAATCTCTTAAACATCTCTGATTTTGGAGTAAAAAGCAATACAGGTCTTTTTGAACTTACCGTTGGAAAGAAAGGTGTAAGTTCAAGAATTGGAACAGGTGGCACAAACATAAGCATGGGGAATCTCATGGCCTCTCTTAACGGAGCAAAGGCAACTGTTAAGAACACCCAAATAAATAATGCCGTTAATAAGAATTATGAAGGCAATAAGAATGTGGCAAACATGCTGCGTGCCCAGTACGGCTTTGGAGACAAGGTGCAGCAGGCTCAGCTTGATTCTATCTTAAAAGGAAATACAGAACTTGTTTTCGGAAACACAACAGACGGCCAGGCCCAGACAGTTGACGAGAACGGAAAACGTATTGTACACATGAACATGGACCAGAACGGCGACTGGAAGATGGGTGCCATCATGCTCGGCCATGAATCCTACCGCGACGGCATCGTAAGCAGCACCGACGCCCAGCTTGAAGAAACACGTAAAGCTGTAAAAGGTCATACTGAGATGACCGTTAAGATGATGAACGATAAACTTTACATGACCTCTATGATGGACCTGATAGGAAGTAATCAGAATCTGCAGAATGATTTAATAGTAAGCCTTTTCGGCAGTGAAAATAGTTTTAATTCGTACGTTGATGGAACATATGATTCTTCTGCAGATTATTGGCTTATTCATAACAATGGTTCTGTTAGTTGGGATGGTAATTTAAATCTGTATGTAGAAAAAGATATATATGATAAAGACGGAAATTTAATTATTAATAAAAAATTAATGGCAGACGAAAATGGAAATGGCATTATTCGGGAAAGTCCTGATGAAGCTGTAAATTACAGACAATTACAAGATTTAATTGATAATGCTAACGGAAACACTGTAAATATCAGTGGTATTAATGTAAAAGTTGAGCGTTTGAAAGAGATTGCGAAAGCCAACGAATATATAGTTAGTGAATCAAAAAATATTTTTGGAAATTATACATCATATGCAGCAGAAGCTTTACTTTCCGATGGATATATGAGTTATGATGAAGCATTGAAATCTGAACAAGAGTTATTGACAAGATATTTAAATGGCTATGGCAGTACCAATTTAGTTGAACATTGGTCCACAAGATATGTTTTAAATAGAAATGATGAGTTCAGAACTATATTCAATAATCAAGATACAGTTGATAATTGGACAAAGTCTAAAGATAGAATAGATGTAGAAAATGGACATGAGGTTATTATGAATAACAAAAACGGTGTTGATGGGATTGCACAATTATTAGATTTGGATAAATCAGTTTTCCATGGAGAGAATTGTTTTAAATGGTGTTTTGATGATGGACGCGAATTAGTATTTAATATTGGTGAAAATGGAAAATACCAGTTTGATTTAAATTATAGTACTTTAGGAACATATAATTATCATAATCCAGGAAAAAATACCTTGGATTTGGACAGTATACAACATGCTCAATTAGATCTCCTCCCATATGTTATGTGGGGCAATAATCCTGATGACTTTTATGGCATCAAATCAAAGAATTTGCCTGCAACTCCACGTTCAAGAAGAATTCATCCAAAGTTTGAAAATTACTTAATTGAGTCAAGAAAATTTGAAGAGGATTTTGCATACCTACGATATGGCAATTTGATTGAAAATTATAAAAAGGGATACCTAAATGAAAGTAATAAATAGAATATTCTGTATTTTATTTTTAACAATGCTGACTTCCTGCATGAATACGGAAATCTTACCGTTAAAATTTTACAAAGAAGAATTTCCTCTTAAAATTGATGACAA
>JAILBH010000152.1 GCA_024681195.1 Treponema sp. | reverse complement strand
TGAAAAATTCAGGAGTGATTACGCCGCTATGAATTTACATGACAGAGATATAACACGAATGGCCAAAGAAGCTGGAGCTCGTGAGAAAACTATTGAGAATGCATGCAACCTCTACAAAAACGGAGTCTCTAAAGAAATAATCGCAAAATCTCTAAAATTATCATTAGAAGAACTTGACGAAATTCTTAAAGAAGCGTCATAAGCTAAAATATTTCGTTAATAATATTATATACCTCTTCCACACCCGTAACAAGAATACCACCCATGCCCAGCTCAAGTGGAAGTGCTATATCCATGTCGTAGCGGTCGCCTATTGCGATGCATTCTTTTGGTTCAGTGTGTGTGAGTTCGCAGGCTTTTTCAAAGGGCTCAAGAGCAGGCTTGGATTTTAAGCAGGTGTCAAGGCCTACAATATCCGGGAAAAACTCGGAAATACCAATTGCATCTAAGGTTTTGCGGGCTGTGAAAACAGGGTTGTTGGTTACGCAGATGAGGTTTAATTTTGTCTGAAGGGTGCGCAGGGTTTTTATGAGCTGTTCATCGCGCTTGAGGAAGTCGGCGGGTTCCATCAGGGTTTTGCGCCATTCTACGCTCTGGGCAATGGGGATTCCAAAGGCAAGCAAAGTGTTTCCAAGGCTGATTTTTTTTCCGTTGTTTTCTGCTGCAAACTTCTTTCGATAATCTGCAACCATGCGGCGGGCTTGGTCTGCGGTAATTCCTCTGTCGCGGGCAAACTGGCGTACCTGGCAGTCTACCTGTTCAAAAGCGTAGGCGGCATTTGTGTAGAGTGTTGAGTCTATGTCAAAAATGAGGGTTTTAGGATTTTGGGGTAAGTTGTAGGTTTTCATAATAGATTGCTTCGCTACGCTCGCAATGACGAAAAGGCGACTTTTGCATCCCCTTCCAGTTCTGCATCTACGCAGGTGCCTATTACAAGGTCAAGTCCAAGTTCTGCAAGTGCGGCGCGTTTTTTCTGGAACCAGGCTTCGTCTTTTGCCTGACCGCCTGTAGTTGTAATTACATTTGGGAAGTTCACGCCGTTTTCTGCGGCAAGTTTTTTAAGCAGCTGAATGCCGTCTACAACTTTCTGGAGGCGTACATCTTCGCTCAGGCTTGCGCTATCAGGAATCAAAACAGAAATATTCCAAAGTCCCGCTTTTACTCCAGGTAAAGTTCGTATACCTTCTGCGCGGATTTCTTTATCTACGCACATATTTATGCCTTCGGAGCTGCCGGCACGGTCACAAATTTTACCAGGTTCTGTGGTATCGGTTCCAATAAGGGCAGCAATAAAGTCTGGACCAACTCCAATAACAGGCACAGCAGGCAGCCCCAGCAGCTCCTGTGCGTTAGGCAAAAGCATGCCGCAGTTATGACCAAGCTCTACAAAACCAGGCATTTTTCCTGTCATAATTCCAAAGCCTTCCAGAACTTCGTTATTCCAGTAAGCAGCTTCGTAGCGTGGTTCAGGCAGAATTGTTAAAGCATTTCCGGTAAGCTGCCAGATTAAATATTCCGGACCTGAAAAAAGATGAGAAGTTGCTTCGTATTCGTCACCAATTAAATCGCGGAACAAAAGAATACGCGGCAAAAAAATTGAATTTGCAAAACGATGTGCTTCTTCCGGAGAAGTTTCATCTATAGTAAGACGAGCGGCAGGATATTCATTCCAGCGCAAAGTAAGAGCGTTTTCGCTTACAAGGGTCGGGCCGTTACCGGAGATAGCGAGAGCAACAATCTGTGTTCCCTGCGGTTCCTGAGCTTGTCGAAGGACAGGAACCGCAGGTCGGAGGGACTCATCAGCAGACACGAGCTTATCCACTGCAGCTTTGAGAGCCCAGATCCAGCCTTCTGCAACAAAACGGTTTTCGGGAGCAGAAAGAGCAATTGAGGTCATGGCTCCAACCTCTCCCGTTTTAGAAATAAATGCGGCCTTAAGCGCTGTACTTCCTACATCAACCGCAAGAACATATTCAGCCATAATTATTCTTGAGCCTTTTCTTCTTTGTCAGTTTTTTCTTCCTGAGCAGCAATAGAAGGAGCTGTCTGCTTAACAACCTTTTCGATAATCGAACGGTTATCCAAAAGCTCGCTGAGCGACTGATTATAGTGAATACGTGTAATTACGTTTGCAAAAAGTCCGCTTACATCGGTACTGATATACCATTCACGGTTGAGCAGATCTTCGTGGTAAACTGCATTAGTTCCGATGATGCGGTAGAACAATCCCTGTTCGTAGGCTTCATCAAAGTTTTTAATTGCGTCGCCCGTAAAGAACGGAAGCGAAATTGCACAAATAACTTTTGTAGCACCCTGCTCCTTAAGGAACTGCATGGCTTTAAGAAGAGTTCCACCGGTTCCAAGCATATCATCAGCAAGGAAGGCAACCTTATCTTTTACATCACCAAGAAGCTTTACAGACTTAATGTTTGTACTGTGAGCATCCTGAGTTACAATTGAGTAATCGCGTTCTTTGTAAATCAAAGCCAATGGAAGCTTAAGTCCAGAGGCATAGAATTTATTTCTATCAATAGCACCGGTATCTGGAGCAACAACAACCAGATCTTCTGTTTTTCCGGTAAGATCCACAATCTTGCTAAGCTCACGGATTACCTGATAGCTTGCATGTAAGTTATCAAGATTAAGACGTGAAAATGCATTAGGAATCTCGCGTGAGTGAATATCAAGAGTAATAATTCTGGAAACACCCTGCATTTCGTAAATGTGACCAAGAAGACTTGCTGTCAAACCTTCGCGGCCCTTACGCTTATGCTGGCGTGCATATGGATAAGCCGGAACAACCAGTGTGATTTTTCCAGCTCCGGCCATGCGGACTGCATCAATAGTTACAAGCAGCGACATTACATGGTCATTTACGGTCATTACAACCTTATTGGCTCCGCCGTTAAGACTAAGTACTTCGTGATTTTCTACATCCTGAAAGATGTATACGTCCTTTCCACGGACAGTATCAAGAAGTTCTGTTTTAACTTCGCCATTGGCAAAATACGAGAATCGTGTGTTTACTTTGAAAACAGGCGGTCTGTATTTGTTAGTAGCACCTCTTATACAAAGATCGCTTGTCTGCAAATCATTCTGCAGATTAATTCTCTGTATAAGCTCTTCTTTAGTCAGC
>JAILBH010000073.1 GCA_024681195.1 Treponema sp. | reverse complement strand
CCGAGCACAACGAAGCAGGCTTTACCGCCCAGCCGGCCTTTATAAAATGGCAGGCTCCAGACAAAGCCCTCCTCACAATCTACGAAGGCAAATACCACCAGGTAAAAAGAATGTTCGCAGCCGTGGGGAATAAGATTACCTTTCTTAAAAGAACCTGTATCGGGGATTTAGAGCTGGATAATGATCTTGATTTGGGAGAATATCGAGAATTGTCTAAAGAAGAATTATTAAAACTCCAATAAATACTAACACCTGTGTGCGGAGTAAAAAATGACGGACGACAACATCATCCCCGTTGGCGGTCGTCATTTTCTACGGGAGTACACAGGCGTTCTTATGATTGAATTTTATTCTTCTTTAGAACAACCCGCTTATTACTCCATTATCATCAACATCAATATCCAGTGCAGCAGGGGCCTTAGGAAGTCCCGGCATGGTCATGATGTCGCCGGCAAGGGCAACTACAAAGCCTGCACCTGCATAAAGCTGAACATCGCGTACAGGGAATGCAAAGCCGCGTGGAGCGCCAATGAGTTTTGGGTCATGAGATATTGAGTTCTGAGTTTTTGCAATACAAACAGGAAGCTTTCCGTAGCCTGCTTCTTCAAAGCCCTTGAGTTTTTTGAGGGCGGCGCTGTCAAACTCTACGCTGTCGGCACGGTAAATTTCTGTTGCAATCTTACGGATTTTATCGGCAAGAGGAAGGTCCAGATCGTACAACGGATGATAATCTGCTTTTCCGCTGTCGGCAATAGCAGCAACTTCACGGGCAAGATCGGTGGCACCTTCTCCACCCTTTCCCCAGCCTTCGCTCAAAACTGCTTTTGTTCCAAGCTCGCCGCACAGTTTTTGCAGCAATGCAATTTCTTCATCTGTATCTGTAATAAACTTATTTACTGCAACAACAGCAGGCAAACCAAACTTAGCAATATTTTCAATATGAGTTTTAAGATTTTCAAAGCCTTTTTCGAGCGCAGCGCAATCCGGTTTAGAAAGATCGGCCTTTGCAACTCCACCATGCATTTTGAGCGCACGGATTGTAGCAACAATTACAACAGCCGACGGCTTAAGTCCAGCTGCACGGCACTTAATATCAAGGAACTTTTCTGCACCAAGGTCTGCGGCAAAGCCTGCTTCTGTTACAACATAGTCTCCACTTGCAAGAGCACACAAGGTTGCGTTTACACTGTTACAGCCGTGGGCAATATTTGCAAAAGGTCCGCCGTGAACAAAGGCAGGATTCTTTTCCAGAGTCTGAACAAGGTTAGGCTTAATGACATCCTTGAGCAAAGCAGCAACAGCACCAGTGCACTTTAGCGCACCAAAAGTCACGTTCTCCTTTGCATAGTTCTGTCCAATTACAATGCGGTCAATGCGTTCCTTTAGCTCGCTGATTGTGCGTGACAAACAAACAATTGCCATAATTTCTGAAGCAACTGCAATTGTAAAATGATCTTCACGAGGCACTCCCTGCAGGCGACCACCAAGACCAATTGTAATATTGCGGAGAGCACGGTCGTTCAAATCTACACAGCGCTTCCAGCTGATTGTGCGCGGGTCAATATTAAGTTCATTTCCCTGCTGCAGGTGGTTATCAATAAGGGCAGCAATCAAATTGTTTGCAATAGAGATTGCGTGAATATCGCCTGTAAAATGAAGGTTTATATCTTCCATAGGAACAATCTGTGCATAACCACCGCCACAGGCTCCACCCTTTACACCAAAGCATGGACCAAGGCTAGGCTCGCGCAAAGCGACAACAGTCTTTTTTCCAATGCGGTTGAGTCCATCTGCAAGACCAATACTTACTGTAGACTTTCCTTCACCGGCAGGAGTTGGAGTAACGGCAGTAACAAGAATCAATTTACCTGGTTTTGCTGCTGCCTTTTCCTGCAGGGCACGAAGTTCGTCAAAAGTGAGCTTTGCCTTATAAGGTCCGTAAAGCTCAAGCTTGTCGGCAGGAATATTTATCTTTGCGGCAACCTCTGTTACCGGCACCATCACGTTTTTCTGTGCAATTTCTATATCTGTCATACTTTACCCTCTAATCTATTCTTTAACTCTTTAATTTCTTCTGCAAGTTCTACGGTGCGGTTATTCTGTCTTACTACGCGCTGGGCGAGCAGCTTTGACAAAAATATACCGTAGTGCGGATTCTTTCGGATCAGGTTTAAGAACGAAACCTTTGGAATGCGGATAAGCTTTCCCTCTCCTGCAGACATAATAGTAGCAGAACGACGGTCATTCAAAAGGAATGCCATCTCGCCAATAAACATATCATCAGGAGTCAAAACCGAAACAAGTTTACCATCTGCATAAACACCGTAGCGGCCAGAAACAATAAAGTACAAATCATTGCTAGGTTCATCCTGCTTACAGACAATTTCATGGCGCTTATACTGAATAGTTGCAAAAGGAATCATGATTCCAGGAACACTGTTTGACATATCTTTTACGTTGTTAATTTCAAAAGAAACAGCATTTCCTTTTTCGTTATAATGAAGTGCTGTAACAAGTCCACGAGAAAGACTGATTCCACGACCATGTTCAAGTTCAAAATCAGGAATGTTACCATCAACAACTCTTGAACGCCAGTTGAAGCCAGGACCTTCATCTTCAATCATAAAATGAGATTTATCTTTTCCAATAAAATAAGAAATTTTAATTTTCTTATCACGGTTTTCAAGAAGATTGCGCTTTAATTCAATCAGTTCAAGAATGTTTTTACCGCTTTTGATCCAGTCGGTTTTTTCTTCATAAGAAATATTACAGTTTCCGTGCTCAAGGGCATTTGTCAAAAGCTCCATCAGCGCAGTCTGCAAAGCGTAGCGGCCTTCATCATCAATTCGGTTAGAACAGTAAAGATAGTTTACAAGAAAGCTTGTGTAAAGGCGGATATCAAGCGGATCATTATCGCAGATGAAACCACCCTTTTCCTGACCACCCATTCGGTCCTGAATACCACGGTTAAAAAGGAATTGCTGATTACTCTGCAAAATACGAAGCAATCGTTCAAAGTTTTCTTTAAAAGTATAAAGCGTAAGAACAATAAGAATGTTAGGATCCTTCTTGTCTTCAATTTCCTGCTGCATAGCGGGATTTGGTACAACAGCAATAATACCACCATTATGAAGCCATGGGTCCGCATGAATAGCAGCAAGAATTCGGTTTGCATCCATATCCTTCGACGTATAATCAAGAACTTTAATTTCAGGAAGTTCATAATCAATAAGGCTCAAAGCCTCATCAGTGTCGGGACAGTAAATAGCGTCAAAATTTTCGGCAAATTTATCTGCTGCTTTTTGAACAATAGAAGCAACCTCTTTGTTAGTCGAAGCTACCAGAATTTTTTTCATACGACTTTCCTCTTCGTCTTATTGTTTTATGATTCCGATGCGACTCGAACGCACTACCTGTTGCTTAGGAGGCAACCGCTCTATCCAGATGAGCTACGGAACCGTAATATGTAAAATGATTTAAGCAGCATCCAAACTAACATCTGTACCAGACGCCAGGCCTTGCAAGCTTCCTAAAACCATCTTCTTCCGGATTAATAGTTTCTGCCTTTCCGTTGTAGTGGCATAAATATGTCATAGCCCTTATTTCATCAGGCAAGGTTTTAAGCTGAGCATAAGAAGCGTGAACACCTTCGCTGTAGCCCGAAATATCGCAATCATGGAAAATAACTTT
>JAILBH010000065.1 GCA_024681195.1 Treponema sp. | reverse complement strand
AGTCGCCAGCTGCGTTACATCCACTTCGGATGGATTGTAAAGCATTACGAAGAAGCAGAGCATCAGTGTAATCATGTCACCGTAAGTACCTTGCCAGGCCGTTGACGGTTTTTCAGGTTCCTTTGCTTTCTTTCCCATCTACTTTTCCTAATTAATCCTTAAGAACATCAGCTTCAATAGCCTTTCTTGTTGCAGGATCAAGGTATGTAAGAAGTTTCTGTGCCATAATACGCGGGTTTTCACCAGCCTGAATGGCAAGTACACCTTCTATAATCATTTCTTTTGTACGCATTTCCTGCTGGTTATGAGCAAGCAGTTTACTAGCGAATGGAGAAATGAGCCAGTTTGCCATCATGGAACCGTACAAGGTTGTAATCAACGCAACGGCCATGTTAGGACCAAGAGAAGATTTATCTTCGAGGTTTCGAAGCATACCAATAAGACCTACTACAGTACCCATCATACCAAAACCAGGAGCAAAACCGGCCCATACGTTGATAACGCCGATCCATTCCATATGGCGGGCTTCTGTCTGGTTCATTTCGTTTTCCATGATTGCACGGATAATGTTTCCGTCGGTACCGTCTACTACGAGACGAAGGCCTGTTTTCATAAAAGGATCATCAAGATCATCAAGTCCGTCTTCAAGGGCAAGAATACCTTCGCGTCGGGCTTTTTCCGATAAGGCCTGCATGTTTATTACAATATTCTTTTCACCAAAGTCAGGAACCTTAAAGGCACGTCCCATAATCTTAAAAAGACCAAGAGCTTTCTTAATAGGAGATGCAATGAACATCGCAAAATAAGAACCACCAATGGTCATAGCCATAGAAGGAACGTCGATGATACCCATGAGGGAACCACCGGATGTCATTACAGACATGACGATCATGGCTGCACCACCAACAATACCAATTATTGTAGCTATATCCATTTACAAGACCTCTTGCTTATCGATGCCTAACTTTTTGCGATATTCAATGATTTTCTGGATTATTTCTTCGGGGGAATTGCGAACAATGACTTTACGACCCGATAACATTGTTAACGTTAAATCAGGAGTAGCTTCCATTGCTTCGATCATGTGCGGATTCACCCAATAAATTTTCCCATCTAACCGCAATACATCAATCATTTTTAATTTTCCATATATACTGACTATAAGTCAAGTATTACCTTTAAAATATTCCCAAAATATTTAAAGATAATATAATTATAAACGATTTTAATAAGAATTCAAGAAATATTTTTAAATTTAATATAAAAAAAATAATATGAAATTTAATTATAAAAAAATGCTCCCGGTCGGGTGAGGAGTTTGCAAAACCGCGGGCTCGCCCGCTACACGCTGAAGTGCCTTGTAATTATATACTTGGCCGCTTTGCGGCCGCACTTCAGAGTGTTTTTGAAACCCCTCACCCTCCCTCGCGCATTTTTTTATAGTTCAATTACAATAAAAACTTGTTATTTAAGATTAACAAATCGTTATATAAGAATTCTATTATTCTTTTTTAAATATTTTAATATTATAATTATAAATATATAAATAGATTTTTGGAGGCGAAATATGGACGAAAAAATGCCTGATGTTTTTGTGATTGAAGATGAAGAGTCTATTTCTAAGCTTGTATGCATGTACCTTAAAAAAAGCAATATTAATCCACTTCCCTTTTATAATGCAGAAGATGCCCTAAAAGCGTTTTCTACAGGACAAAAACCAGACCTCCTTATTCTTGACTTGAACCTTCCCGGAATGAGCGGCTTTGATTTTCTAAAACAGTTCCGTGAAATGTTTAAAGCAGAGATTCCTGTTATGATTGTTTCTGCCCGCGATGCTGATGAAGATATTATAAACGGACTTCAATTTGGAGCCGACGAATTTGTTACAAAACCATTTTCTCCCGGAGTTCTGGTTGCAAGAGTTCAGGCTCATTTACGAAGAAAAAACCTTAATTCATCGTCTTCTGAAGATACAATTAATTTTGGATGCTTTTCCCTGCTTCTTAACAGTTGTGTTCTTAAAAAGGACGGTCACAAAATCCCTCTTTCTACAAAAGAATATGATGTTCTTGAATATCTTGTAAAAAATGCGGGAACAGTTCTTTCTCCGGAAAAAATTTTTAATGAAGTATGGAAGGTTCAGTACGGTGATATTACTGCAGTAGCCGTTTATATTCAGCGTCTTAGAAAAAAACTGGAAGAAGATCCTTCAAATGCACAATTTATTAAAACTGAGTTTGGAAAGGGTTATATTTTTAATAAAGATTTAATAAAATAAAGATATGAAGCTTAAAAAACAACTTAATCTTCTGGCAGTTTTTATTACTGCAATTCCTCTTGCATGTCTTCTTTTTGTATGTATTAACCTTTATCTGCGTTCTCCAAGACATATGCTTTTGAGTGGCTATGAAGAAATTCAAAAGCTTGATTCAACCAACATGACAAAGGCCGATTATGATTTGTTTATAAGAAACGTAAAGCTTTTACCTAAAAATGTAGAAATAGCCCTTATAGACAATATAACAGGCCTTGTAATCACATCTACAATAAAGGATATTCCAACCAATTCTTATGTGAGTCAGTTTGAACTCTGGTTAATTATGGAGGGAAATTCAAATAAATACTTTTATCAGTTTACATCTTTAAATACATATACACTCAATTCTATGATGATTACCCGAATTCCAAGAAAAAAGAGTGCTGCAGTAAAAAATCAGCTTTACATGCCTATTCTTTATACGGTTCTTACCTTTATTGTAATCATCTGTATTATTATCATTACATTCCTTTCACGTACAATTAACAGATCCATTAAAATTATTGAAGAAACGACCCAGTCCCTTGCGGATGGAAACCTTGGAAAATCAATACAAAAAGATACCAAAAAATCTAATGAAATTACTTCAATTCTTGAAAGTCTTGAAAAAATGCGTATCTCCCTGGCAGAAGCCCAGAATCAAAAAACTAAATTTATTATGGGAATAAGTCATGATCTTAGAACTCCGGTTGCCGTAATCAAAGGCTACATAGAAGCTATTTCGGACGGTGTTATCAGTGATAAAAAAGAAGTTCATAACGCAATGGAACTCATAAGCACAAAAACACAGCAGCTCGAAACAATGATTGATACGCTTATAAGTTTTACAAAAATGAATTCTACCGAAATCCGTCAGGCTATGAAAACCCAATCAATCACAGATTTTATAAACGAAATAACGAAAGAAGAACAGACTATTGGCAATGTATTTAACAGAAACATTATTACAAAAATTAATTTTGAAAGAAATATTATGATTCCTTTTGACAGACAGCTGATTACCCGTGTTTTTGAAAACCTGTTTAATAATGCACTTCGCTATACAGAAGATAATGATACTATTACCCTTGAAGCTTATATCAATAACGATCTGAATAAGGTTATTTACAAAATAAGCGATACAGGTATTGGAATTGAAGAAGAAGATCTTAAAAACATATTTGAAATGTTCTACCGCGGAACAAATTCCAGACTTGAAGAAGGAATGGGAATTGGTCTTAGCGTAGTTAAAAACATCATAGAAACCCACCGCTGGAAGATTGATGTTGCTTCTAAAAAGGATGAAGGAACCTGTTTTACAATTACAATTCCATACTGATTTCTTCTAAAATCCGGTTCAAAAACAACATTCCCCGCGCAGTAAGGCTGTAATTTATATCGCCGGTTTTATCATTTCTGGTAATATTACACTCACCTTTTTCCTGCATTTTTATAAAGCTTTGAACTATCTTTTCATTTACCGGATGCCCGAAAATCTTTTTATAATCTGATTCAAAAACCCCTCTCGAAACACGCAAACCCATCATAAAAAATTCAAATTCCGAAGTTTTTTTGTCTATTTTTTCGAGCTTCTGGGGTAAATTATGAAGATTGATTTCTGTATCTTTTGTACTCCAAAACTCATTATATAGCCTTATATCCTTAAGATTTTCTGTGCGTTCTGCAGTTCCGTCTTCATTATAAACCGTACCCGCTGCACCCGCTCCACAACCTATATAATCTTTATGAGTCCAGTAAGTCATATTGTGCGCACATTCATAATCAGGCAGACAGAAATTTGAAATTTCGTATTGTTTATAGCCGTTCTGAATAAGAAAATCACGTCCCTTAATCCATAATTCATCGCAAAAATCCTGGTTATATTCCTGTTTTCCACTCAAAATGGCCTTTCCAAGCGGGGTTTCTTCTTCTACACAAAGCGAATAAAAAGAAATATGAGGAACTCTTTTTGGGCCCAATGTATCAAGAGAAACAAGCTTTTTTAAGCCATCCATAAGACTTTGTTCGGTTTCCCCAGGAAGGCCGCAAATTAAATCTGCACTTACAGTTCCATTCCAGCGGTTTGAAAGAAGATTTAAGGCAGACATAACCTGGGTCGAATCAGCTCTTCTCTGTATACTTTTTAAGACAGTATTAGAAAAAGACTGAACTCCACACGAGATTCTGTTTACTCCACAAGCTTCAAGAACATCAAGCAGTTCGGGAGTAATATCATCCGGATTAACTTCAAATGTATATTCCAAAGCTTTTGCAGTTTTATAGGAAAGCACAACAGAACTTATCTGATTAATCTGGTATTTTGAAAGAAGACTTGGAGTACCGCCACCAATATAAATTGTTTTAAGAATAAAACTACCCTTTTGTTCCTCGTATTTTTGCAGACGATATTTTATCTCTCTGCAAAGAGAATCAACATAAGGCTGGAGCTGTGAAAGAAAACCCGGGCAACTGAAGAAGTCACAGTAACTGCATTTAGAAAGACAAAAGGGAATATGAAGATATAATGATAATTCTTTTTCCATTCCTATTATTGCTTAAAAAAGCTTAAAACTCTTTATTGGAAAGTATTTTAGAATAACCCTACCCTTGATTTCCTTTTTAGAAATGCTGCCCCAGAGGCGAGAATCAGAAACAGCAATTCTATTATCACCAAGAACAAAGTATTCATTCTTTCCCAGAGTCATCTTATCAAAGGAGCCTTTAACACCAACTGAACCATTCCAGTCTACAGGAGGTGTTGTAAAGGTGAGATTATAAGCCTTATTGCTAAGCTCAAACTCAGTAAGAAAATGCTTTTCACCTTCTGGCTTCACATAAAGAACATAATCGGTCATGTAGATTTCATCGCCTGGCAAGCCGATTATTCTCCTAAGCTGATTATTTGTATCAGGATATTCTTTTTGTGCAAAAGAATCATACTGTTGTGCTGTAAAAAAACTGCTGATATTATGCCATACTTTTTCAAAAATGTTTCTTTCAACAATCGCCTTGTGATTTAATAATACAACATCACCTCTTTCAGGAGTTCCATAAACAGGTGTTACAAAAGAAATGGAATTTTCCGGAAGGTCAGGAATCATGGAGGAGGAAACCTGTTTTACCGGGAAAATTAAAAATTCAAAAATAATATTTAAGAGAATGTATATAACAATAAAATAAACTATAAATGAAATGAGCTTACGCTTGCGCTCTCTTTTAAATTCATACGAATATTCATATAACTGTCTGTTCATATATAATAAAATAACACAAAACAGTCCAACTGACAATGATACTTATTATGAACTTGCAAGCATTTTAAGTATGTTTTATAATTATTAAATATGTCTGAAGGAAGAAAAGTTATTTCGGAAAACAGGAAAGCTCGCTTTGATTACTTTGTAGAAGACTCTTACGAATGCGGAATTCAGCTGGAAGGAACAGAAGTAAAATCCGTAAAAAACGGCAATATTTCTTATCCGGATGGTTTTGCAGAAGTTGTAAACGGAGAAATCTTTCTTAAAAACTTTCATATTTCAGAATATTCTTTTTCTTCCATATTCAATCATAATCCAGACAGGCCCAAAAAGCTTTTACTGCATAAAGAAGAAATCAAAAGAATTGCAAGAAAAATTGACCAGAAAGGTTACACTTTAATACCTTTAGATGTTTATTTAAAGGATGGACGGGTAAAAGTTTCGCTTGGAATATGTAAGGGTAAAAAACAGTTTGATAAAAGAGAGACAATTAAAAACCGCGATATTAACCGCGATATACAAAGGGAGTTTTCGGCTAAGCTTAGGGGATAAGAGGTAGATTTGAAGTTTAAAAAAGCTGCAGACAGATTCAGTTTACACTTCTCTAAAAAAATAACTCAGATTATTGTTTTTGCCGTACTTTTTTCTACAGCTGCCTTTGGACAGACTAAATACGACATTGATTACTACGGAATTATGGCAGATAACGTAGATGACAATATGTCCAAAATGACAAGTGATCTTTATTATACCCAGCTTTGCGAAATTAATAATTATACAGTTTCTGACAAAAGAGACGGTATAAAGCTTGCTTCCATTCCAGAAACACAAAAGCTTAATGCCGGAAAGCTTACTTTTTATGCTGTTATTACTAAAGCAGAAAACTCTAACGCATGGATCAGCACAATCAATATTTATGACGGCATAAAAAAGATTACATATTCAGAATCAAAAGAATATGATTCATTCTACAAGATTCTCATGGAGCCTAAATCTACCCTTCAAAAAACAATTACAGATCTTATATCAAACAGCTCTGGAACAGCTTCATCTGCAGCAGCCCAAAATCCTTCTTCGGGTGGAGTTCAATCTACAGAATTCCTTTCCGGCACCTGGTCTGGAGAAGATTCAATAGACAAAATTGTTATTATGCGCGGCGGAAGAGGCTTTGTAATCTTTAAAAACGGCGCTTCTATGAATATTACTGTAGAAATTAAAGCTTCGGGCGGCTCTCAAAATATAGTTATTACTCAAAACGGTAAGGCTAATGCTTCGTTCTTCCCCGAAATTTCTCGTGAAACTGCCCTTAAAGAAGCCGTAAATGCAGATCCTATTAAATGGACCTTACAGATTCTGGACAATAATACACTTTCGGGAACAAAATCTACACTAATTCCATCTGGTGACGCCGCTGCAAAAGGCACCATAAACGTTACCTGGAAGAGAAAATCATAAATTTTGGGATTTAATTAAATAAATCAGGTTAAAGGCACGTTATAAACAGGAACACCTGTTACTAAAACCTTTTTATTCTTTCCAAGGACAATCTCGCCCTTTCTTATATCATTTGCAAGCAAGATTACGAGAACTAAAAGCGCTACACATATTCCTGCAAGCTTACAAAGCTTTTCTGAAACATATTCCGGTGACTGATGATGAATTACAGCTCCTGTATCGTAAAGAGTGTTCTGATAAGGCTTAAGACCTGTAATTTTTACAAGCTGCTCTCCATCAGATACATAATCCATTTTACGTGCATAAGCTGCAATAACTGCCATATCATTTTTGAGTGCGTTGAGCTCAAGAGTAAGCTCGGTATTAATATTTTGAATTTCGGCCTTCTGCTTACTGACAATTCTTTTCTGTTCTTCCATCTGAGAATAGCATTTTACGCTATTTCGACCGAAACAAAGAGACAAAGCAACATAAACCAATGTACCAGCAAACAAAACCGTTAAATACTTAGCACGTTTCATAATATAATTACATTATCGGACGATTATTTTGGTTTTCTGAATTAAAAATGTGTGATATAATAAAAAAAATATTATTTGAAAAGTTCTATTTTTATTATATAATTATACCGATAATAATGATAATAAACTTTATCATTGAGAGGAATTAAATGAGCGATTCTACAGAAAACACAAACGAACTTGACAGCTATGGAGTTTGGGTGAAAAATAACAACCAGGAATCTAACGCAGACGATTCATTAAACTTTGCGGAGTCTCTAGACCTGCCTGATTTTGAAGAATCCGGCGATGTTGATGAGGTAAACTTCGACGATATGTTCAAGGAAGATGATACTTTGAACATTGATCCTTCAGCCGATGACACTACCCTAACCGATGACGAACTTTTAAATATTACGAATGGTGATGGAATTGAAATTGCAGAAGCTCCTGTTGAAGAATCAGATGATAATGAATCGCTCAATGATATATCTGATACTATTCCTGAAGAATCTGAGATTTCTGATGACTTTAATTTTGATGAAATAACAGAGGACTCAGTTGAAGCCCCTTCTATTGAAGAAGAAACTTCTGTTTCTGATGAGGAAGTTTCTACCGAAGACTTTGGAATTGAAAGTTCTGAAAGTTCAGATGGTGGTGAAGACGAAGAAATCTCTCTTGATGACTTTATGGATGAAGGTTTCTCTGATGAATCTGTAGCATCTGGAAACAACGGTTTTGCTGCAGATGCAGTTCCATCAGCCTCAGATTCAGAAGAAGTTTCTCTTGATGACTTTGTTGATATGAGCGAATTCGGGGTTTCTGAAGAAGCTCCTAAAAAAGAAGAAGCAATCGTTGACGAAAAGCCTCTTGATATGGATATTAGCTTTGATTCTTCTGCAGATACAATTCAGACAGAAGAAAACATTGTAAACGAAGCTGATTTTGAAGATGATTACGAAGAGGAAGAAACAGCTGTAGAAGAAACTGCCGTAGAAGAGACTGTAGAAGTTTCTGGTGGCGGTTCAGATAATATTGATGCCGAGGAAGTAGATCTTTCTGACTTTGGTATTGATGCAGATGCAGAAGAAACTCCTGTTACACAGGATGTCGAAGGTGCAAAGAGCAAGGAAGCAGTTGTTGATTACGACCTTTCTGTAGAAAATGATAATGCAAGTGCTGCACCGGTTGTAAATGAAATTAAATCTCCTTCTGTTAATGCTGTTGCAGATACTCTTGAAGAGATTCCGGAAGAAGTTGAAATGACACAGGCTGATTCAGGTCTTTTGCAGCAGATTGTTGAAGATCTTTCTAATCTTAAGGCCGAAATCAATAACCTTAAAACAAATCTTGAAGAAATCAAAGCTGCTCCACATGCAGTTGCAGACTCAATTATTGAAGAAGAAATTGCTATTGAAGAAGATAATTCTGACAGTGCCGATACCGGTTTCTTCTCTGGTGATGATGGGGACGATACAATTGCCCTTTCTACCGATGAGCTTTCAAATATTCTTAATACAGCAGACTTTAATACAGAAGAACCTGTTGAGCCTGAAGATACAGTTGAAGAAGAGGTTCCTGTAGAAGAAACACAAGTTGAAGAAACTTTTGTTGAAGAAGAAGCTCCTGCAGAAGAACCGGTTATTGAAGAAACTTTTGTTGAAGAAGAGGTTCCTGTAGAAGAAACACCTGCTGAAGAAACAGTTGAAAGCGATACAATAGAACATATTACAGATGCTGTAGACAATTTTGAGGTTCCAGAAGAAAAGGCTGATGACCTTTCTTATGATTTTACTGATGAAAATCTTAGCGAACCAAATATAGATGAAATAGAGATTGATGAAGATGCTCTTGAAGATGATCTTCCGGAAGAAATTTCAATTCCAAAAGAAGATAATATTCTTGTTGAATCTTCTTCATCAGACTTTATGGATTCTGTTCAGGATACAACTGATGAACATGAAGAGGAAGCTGCTAATGAATCGGCCTTCTCTACTGTAGACAATATCTTTGAAGAAACAACTGAAGAACCTGCTGTTACTCAAGAGCCTGCATTCGAAGATGTTGATGTTGTTCCAGAAACCGAGCCTGAAGCTGAAGACGAAACATTTGTTTCTGAAGAAGAAGTAAATGCTCCTGAAACAATTGGTGAGCCGGATTTGGAAAACGACTTTGTATCTCATGAGGATGACAACAACAATCTTACAGACAGCAACATTGACTATCTGACAACTGAAGATAAAGATGAAAGTCTTGATAGTGACGATGAAAATGCTGAACTCAAGAAAGATATTAAATCTGTCCTGCTTTATATGGATCAGCTGCTTGAAAATCTTCCTGAAGAAAAGATTGTTGAATTTGCAAAATCAGATGAGTTTACTACATATAAAAAACTTTTCTCTGAATTAGGACTTTCTTAATGGGTTTATTACAAAAGTTATCTGATACCGAAGTTGTTGCAGAAAAAAAGCCGGCAGCTTTGGTTGAAGATAAGAAAGTAATTCAGAAAAAATCCAATACTGTCGGATTATTAAAGAAATCATTAAATGTTTCTACAAATGACAGTTTGGATTTTTTTGAATTTATAAAAAAGTATTCAATTCAATATGCCGCATTTCTAACACGAGTAAACAATTTTTATTACGCTGAATATTCGTCTGGCCTTGATGGCAAATCAATTATTAATTCTGTTTCAACAGTTGATTTTTGGGATGGGATTTTTAAGAATAATCCAGAACATCAACGCTTTACCAATGATGATAATTCTATTACAACCTTCTATCAGTTTTTTTCTTCACAATTAAAAGAGAAAATTACATCACTTGATATTTTTAAATATAACAATGGCATTCTTATAGTCTGCAACAAAAAAGCATTTTCTATCAATGAAATTATTTTACCAGAAATAAATTATCTTTCATCTTTTGCCAAGCCGGAAACCCAGCTAAATTTTACCGAAGCAATTGATTCATTTATTCTGTCTTCTGATAAAGCCATGTATAAGCAACAGTTGAGTAAAGCTTTGGCTAACGCTCTTTATATAAAGCTTGGAATTGGACTTGATAAAATTTGTGATTTACATTTTGTTTCTGACGGTGTTTATAATATTACTGTGAAAAATAAAACTGAGCTTCCTTTTGAACTTCTAAGCACACATCTAAAGTTTGACTGTTCATATTTACTGGAAAAAAATTCTGAGCTTTTGACCATTACGGAATTATAAAGTTATTCTTAAGAGGTGGGGGAAATGGAAATACAGATTATAGAGACGAAAGACGGATTAAAAACCTTTTCGCTTGATAATGTCTTTTTTCATTCTAAATATTCACCTGTAAAAGAAGCAGAGCGTTTTGTAGAAGCAGCCACCCTTCCCTATACTCCTAAATTAATTTTTCTTATTGAACCAGGCTTTGCTTATTGCCATGAGTTTTTTAAGAAAAAATTTAATGGTTGTGAACTTGCTGCAATTCGTCTGATTGATTCAAATTTGTTTGTTTCTGCTAACAAATCTGATTATGAAATCAACTATGACAAAATAATTAATTTTAGAAATTATCTGGTGAATACTTTTGGTGAAGAAAAATTGTTAGGCTCAGCTATCTTTATCTGGCCGGCCGCACAAAATATTTTTAATGAAAAGGTTCAAAAGATTCTTTTAGAATATAAAGAGGCCTTAAATCAAAGTAAAACACTTCTTGTAACAAGACAGTTTTTTGAAAAAAAATGGCTGCTTAATTCCTGTAATTTTATTTTGCATACAAAAAAAACTGCAAGAGTCAATACAAAAATATCCTGCCCGTTAGTAATCTGTGCTTCTGGTCCAAGCCTTGAACCATGTCTTAAAAGTTTAGAAAAAAATCAGAATAAGGTTTTTATAATTTCGCTTTCATCTTCTCTTAAAGCATTACTGGACCATAAGATTATTCCAGATGCCGTAATGACAACCGATGGAGGATATTGGGCAGGAGAACATCTTAAAGCATTAAAAGCTTATAAAGAAATTCCAATAATCTGTTCATCAGAGTCTTACGTTCCAAAAAAACTTTTAGCACAAAATCCTATTCTTACAATTGAATATGATGATTCAAGTTCTTTTATTTCGAATGAAATTTTAAAAAAGTCTTGTATAACAGGATATAAAGCTTTAAGAAATCCGACAGTAAGCGGCACAGCACTTTATTTTGCAGACAACATTTGTGATAGTCAAATTTATTTTCTTGGCCTTGATTTACATGAACAGCCGGGGCTTCAACATACAAAACCAAATGAGTTAGAAATAAATAACAGCCTTAAAGACAACAGACTTAAAAATTCATTAACAAGAAACTGCACATCTATGTTTAATACTCAATCCCTAAGAATTTATGAAGAATGGTTTTCTTCGCTTGAATACAAAAAAAATATTATAAGAGTTATGGATTTACAGTTTAAGAGAAATTCACTGGGAAATATTAATGAAATTTCAAGCTCTGATTTTGACAAGAGAATCTGTGCGTTAGACAAAACTAACAAACAGTTCTTTGTATTTAATGAACGGAGTTTTACCAACACCAAAGCAGTATTTGATTATATTATAAAGCAGCTGGAAAGTGAAAAATGGCAGCATCAGATTTTTCCGGCTGATTTTATTTCTTTTAGTTCAGATAAAGAAAGACTTAATGCCAAGATTTGTAAACTTATAGAAAAAATAGGGAAGTTTAAGAATGCAGCAGAATAATACCAGATACACTCAAATTATAACCTCAAAATCTGGCAAAGAAATTCCTGTTTTTGCAAGTGGAAAAACGGTTGATTCGCGCTATGATCCTGAACGCGAAGGCTTGAGAATTTTACAAACCGTTAAGACTAATACAAAATTTTTTATTGTCACAGGAATTGCAAGCGGAGTTTTATTAAATATTCTTTTGACCGAAAGACCAGACTCATATATTATTGCAGTAGAAAATAATCAATCAGACATAGATTTTCTTATGCAGATTGCTCTTGTAAAAGAACTATCCAAAAACGACAGACTAAGCTTTTGTACCAATGATAAACTTTTACAAAAATTAACTTTCCTTTATGTTCCTTCTTTTTACGGAAACCTTGAAGTTATTGAACAGGCCGGCTGGATAAATGAAAACCCGGAAATCTATTCTAACTTCAAACAAAAATTACAGACAGCCCTTTCAATTATATCTGCAGATTTTTCGGTTCAAAGCCATTTTGGTAAATTATGGTTTCATAATATATTAAGCAATCTTCAAAATATATGTAAAACAAAAAATAACGAACTTTTGGAATTTCCAAAAAATCTGTTAGCTAAAACTGCTGTAATTCTTGGTGCAGGCCCTACCCTTGAGCATGAGCTTTTAGTTATCAAACAAAATCGAAATGATTATTTTATAATCGCAACAGACACAGCTTTTTCTATTCTTAATGTTAATGAAATTATTCCGGATGCTGTTGTTTCTCTTGATGGCCAGAATATTTCGGGTACACATTTTATAAATACAAAAACAAATGATTATTCAAAAACATTGTTTCTTTTTGATCTTACATCAAATCCGGGAGCAGTAAGAAAAGTAAAAAAAATGAACGGAAAAGTTTTATTCTTTAAATCCGGACATCCTTTAAGTGAATATCTTAGTAATAAGCTTGGACTAACATTACCTTTGCTTTTTTCTGGCGCTGGAACAGTAACAATCAGTGCAATTGATTTTGCATTAAAAGCAGGCTTTACAAACCTTATTATTTTGGGAGCAGATTTTGCTTATGTAAACGGAAAGTCATATGCAAAAGGAACTTATCTGGACAGACTATATAATCACAAGAACTCACGCATTAATCCTTCTGAAAAACAATTTGATAATCTTTTATTCCGAACTCCACTCATAAAAAAAGATGAATCCCGCTTTACTACAAATGTTCTTGATTCTTATAGAGTTTCTCTTGAAGAATATTTAACTAAGAATAATGTTTCTTTCTTACAAAAAGATAATTCATACATTTTAAATGCAAAGCCCAGAACAGAAGGTATTAAATTTGAGGGACAGATTGATGAAGAAAAACTTTTACATTGCTTCAGAAGGTTTTTAGATGCTAATGAATCAATTAACATTAAAAGATTTAATGAACTTTCTGAACAGGATATTTGTCTTTTACCATTAATATCCTGGCTCAGATTTAACGATAATAAAAATGAGGCAGACTTTATTGATTATTTACAAAAGGCTGTACATTATTTTAAAAAATATTTATAAAAGAAGTATAGATTTGGGAGGATTTATATAATGAAAAAAAGCTTTATAATCGCCTATTCAATTGTTGCATCTTTAGCGCTCATTGGTGCCCTAACCTTTTTTGGCGTAAATCTTTACAGCGAAAATCAACATGGAGAACTTCGCACTCAGGTTCGTTTTGAAAAACTTGCATCTGCAGTTTTTACAACAACACAAAAAACCAATATTTCTAATAATGAGCTGGTTCGTCAAATTGAAAATGCGGTAGGAGATACAAAAGATTTTGCCTATATTAAAATTCTGTCCGGCACAAAACAGCTTTATTTATTTCCATCTGATTATGATGAAAATATAAATAATGCTTCTGAGCTTGTGATTGATTATAAAAAATCTAATGGAACAACTTCAATTAATGCAGGACTTTATTCTATTCGTCCGGGTATTATTTATCATAATGCTCTCATTACATTTATTATAATTCTTATAATTACACTCATAACTATTATTCTGATTATTTATACAAATCATTTTGATAAGAAAAATGCACGTTATATAAAAAGACCACGTCCTCACTATCAGATTATTTCTTCTGAAGAAAAAACAGATGAAGACACTCAGGAAGAAGTTTTATCTGAGGATGAAGAGATTGTAGATGAAGAAGAAATTCAGGAAGTTCCGGAAGAACCAGTCGAAGAGGCTAAAACCGATGCCCCCGCAGCTCCATCAAAACCTGCAGAGCTTCCGACGATGGATTATGAACCTGTTGAACTTGAAGGAGTTGAAAGCGAAAAAGGACTCTTTTCTCCGGATACAGGCCTTGGCTGGGAATCTTATCTTTTGACCAGACTTGATAATGAATTAAACCGTGCTACTGCAAGTGAACTTGATCTTTCTCTTTTTGTAATTAAACTTAATGGAATTGACCGCAAGAATCCTTTGATGAAAACAATCTGTGAAACTCTTATTTGTGAGTTCCAGTTTAAGGATCTTCTTTTTGAATATCATGAAGATTGTGTCTGTGCTCTTAAAATTAGCATGGGTATTGATGATGCTGTTTCTTTTGGAGAAAAACTCATTGTCGATATTAATACAGCTGCAGGTGATGAAAAACCAGAAGTATTTATTGGAATAAGCTCAAGAGGAATAAGAATGGTTAGCGGTGACAGACTTCTTAAAGAAGCCGATGAAGCAATGGTTCACGCTCAGGAAGACGCTAACAATCCGGTTGTAGGCTTTAGGGCAGACGCAATTAAATATAGGAAATTTATTGAAACTAAATAGAGTCTTATTCTTCAGACTCCCCTTCACCTTCGGTTTGGGCTTCTGTAGTTTCTTCCGGTTCAGGGAACTGTACCTTCATTTCTTCAAGGCGTTTACTGGCCGGAAACTCATTACAAAGCTTATCATAATACTCTTTTGCTTCTTCTTTTTTTTCGGCACCCAAAAGAACACATATATAGTTTTCCAGATATTGAGATGACTCCGGATTTTCATTTATAAGCTGTTCATACATTGAACAGGCTTTTTCTGTATTTCCTGTCATGGCATAAATATATGCGAGTGCTTCTTTTAAGGAATTATTCTTTGGATCTCTTTTTAAAAGTTTTTCATAAGAGCTTTGAGCTTCTCCCCATTTAGATTCATAAACATAGCATTTGGCAAGTTTATAATATGCTGTCCAGTAAATATCTTTATTGTCCATTGCAGCAGTGTAATAGGTTTCGGCCTTATCATATTTTTCCAGATTAAAATAAGTATCTGCAATATTCATATATTCTACATAAAGATTTTTCTGAACTGCATTTCCCTGTTCTGGAATTGGAAGTGCAAATTTTGATGAGTAACATGAACTTAAGCAAAGCTGTATAGCAGCAAAAAAAACTGCAACAACAACAGCCTTCCGGATTTTATCCGAGTACAATCTTTTCAATTTCATAAAGTTGAGATTTATAAAGACCCGAAATATTGTGACCGTAGTCTGCAATAAGTTGAATCATATTGCGTGGAGCATCCTTGGTATCACAACCGTTCAAACGATCTCCTGCATCGCCAAGACCAGGCATAATGTAGGCTTTTTCGTTCATAACCGGATCCATCCAGAGTGTATAGCAGGTACAATTTTCGAGCGCACGTGTAACACGGATAGAACCTTTGAGTGTAGAAATTGTATTGAAGAATGCAATTGATTTTGGCTTAACACCCTGGCTCTGAAGATATTTTACTACAGTTACAAGAGAACCGCCGGTTGCATTCATAGGGTCTGCAAAAATCAAATCTTTTCCGTCGAGCTGTTCGAGGTTAAAGAAAGATTTATTCAGATCCATGATATATTCCATATCTGCTTCGTTCTTGGTGTCATTACGGCTGATTTTGAAAAGAGCAAAAGGAGTTTTATAGCCATGGCTTGAATACTCCTGAATTTCCTTTGACATAATCATACTTGGAAGAAGAGCTCCACGAAGCATTACACAGATAGCTGTATTTTCGATTTTATGATCAATGTCAGGGATTTTATGAACTGCATAATTTTGTACAGGAAAGTTTACAGGAGTTTTTACAATGATGTGCCCCTTTTTGTCTGAATGCTGGTCTGTATATGCCATGCGGAAAAGCATTTCGTAAGCACGCTGACTGTAATACATAAATTCCTGATGATCTGTTTTAATATCACGAAGTTTAGAAATTACACGGGAACATTCGGCGTGAGCCCCTTCTTCTGTTACAAAGGAATAAACCTTTATGGCAGGATGCTTTGAACAAATCTTCTGCATTTCGTGTCCAAGTTTGTCATATCCTTCGATAATCTTTTCCTCATTTACAGGATCAAAAGATTTCATTGTTTCCTTGAACATTACTTCAAGACTCTGTAAATCGGCCATATCCTCCTGTGTAAGATAACCGTCTAAGTCTTCTGCCTTAAGAATTATTTTGTTGTCCATGTTTTTTCTCCTTGCGGTCCCTGTGGTCCCTGAGCTTGTCGAAGGGGTCGAAGGGCCTATAATGATAAAATATCATACAGCTGTTTTTTGCTAAGTTTAATTCCTTCAATTTTTACTTCATTTGGTTTTAAAGAATTATCTGAGCCATCTGCAAGTCCAAATGCAAAACCAAGCATTACCTTTCCAGCTTTTGCAGCTGTTTCATTTCTAAATTCAAAAATAAAATCAAGAATATACTGGTTGTCATTTTTTGGATCACAGATAAAAGTTCCGCGTACAGTATTAAGCTGCAGTGTAAGCTTTTGTCCAGTCAACATAAGCAGGAAGGTTTCAGGTTTGTTTGTAATAAAACGAATGTCGGAAGAAGATTCTGTAATCCAACCGTAAGTAAGTTCATCCAGATTTTCAAACGACTTTCCCAATGATTCTTCTGCAGGAATTGCGTGAATCTGATCATACTGGTTAATCATTCCTTCTACATCTTCACCTATTAAAGTCAGCTTATCAGAAGGAAAAGCCATTACAATTTCTTCCTGTGTAAAAATCCCGTATTTTGTTCCGCTTGTTGGACCTGTATATTCCTTTACTTCCCAACCATTCTTTTTTGTAAGAATTTTTGGAATATATTTAATTGGAATATCTGAATCAATTGCAAGCTGAAGCTTTGGATTTTTATTATCTGCATTAAGGCCTGCATACGCACGGTCAATACGACTTACAATTTCTTCTACATCAGAATCAGAAACATTCTGAATATTGCTTTTTATTATGAATTTTATAAGTTCAGGATCCGCGCTGGACGGAATTGAAATATAAAAATTCTTTTTGTTGTTTAAAAGGTCCGGAGCCTTTACAACTGTACCCGTTGGGATTGTTTTACAAGAGAAAAGAAAAATCAGTAAAAAGAGGATAATTGGGAGGCCCTTCGACAAGCGCAGGGAACCCAAATGTCTATGCTTTTTCAATCTTTATACTCCATTTTTTGTCGTCTGCTTCGATGATGGTACCGGAAATAGCGCCATCCCAGTTTGTTTTTTGTGCAAGGGTTTCGTTAGCAATAAAGTCTGTAAACATTTCGTAAGCGCCCTTAAGCTCGTCGTCTCCGCCAAGAGTAAGAACAATACGGTCTGTTACATTGTAGCCGTTTTCCTTACGCTGGTTTTGAATACCGCGGATAAGGTCACGAACATAACCTTCTTTCTTAAGTTCGTCTGTGATTTTTGAGTCCAGACCAACTGTTAAAGTTCCGTCGTTCAAAACCTTAAGGTCATCCTTTTCAAAGCGGTCTACAATTACTTTTTCTTCATCCAATTCTACAGTAGTACCCGCAACCTCAATTGTGAGTTTTGTACCGTCCAGAATTGATTGAATCTGTTCGCTTGTGAGTTCAGCAATAATACCGGCTGCCTGTTTCATAAGACCGCCAAGCTCTTTACCAAGGACCTTAAAGTTTGCCTTTGCCTTGTATTCAACAAGCTCGTCTTCGCGGTCGTGGAATTCAACTTTCTTAACATTGAGTTCTTCGCGAATAGAATCTTCCATTTCGGCAAGAACACGTTTTTCTTCCGGATTGCGAGTAACAAGAGCTACGCTTGCAAGCGGCTGGCGGTTTTTAAGGTTAAACTGGTTACGCAGGCTGTGTCCCATAGAAACTGCCTTCTGTACAGTTGCCATCTTAAACTCAAGTTCTTCGTTTATCCATGCTTTGTTTGGTGCAGGATAATCGCAAAGGTGTACAGATTCTGCATCTTCTTCAGTCTTAAGGTTCTGGTACATTTCTTCTGTAATGAATGGAACAAATGGAGCTGCAACCTTACACAGAGTTTTGAGTGCTATATAAAGAGCTTCGTAGGCTTCTGCCTTATCGCTGTCATTTTCAGATTTCCAGAAACGGCGGCGGCTTCGGCGGATATACCAGTTATTTAATTCATCAATAAACTTAACGATTGGATCTATTGAGCCCGACAAATCATAAGCATCAAGTGCGGAACCAACTTCGCTAATAAGATTTTGAGTTATAGAAAGGAGCCATGCATCCAGTGGGTTTGAAGGAGTCTTGTCATCAAACAAGTGTCCTGTAGGAGCTGCCTTATCGATATTTGCATAGGTTACAAAGAACGAATAAGAGTTCCACCAAGGAATAATGATTGACTTAAGAACATCACGAACACCTTCATCTGAGTAACGGATTTCGTCGGCGCGGACTACTGCAGAATGCATTAAGAACAAGCGGATTGCATCTGCACCAAACTTGTTGATTGCTTCTACAGGGTCTGTATAATTGCGCAGAGACTTAGACATTTTGCGTCCGTCGCTGGCAAGAACGATTCCGTTTACAATACAGTTTTCAAATGCAGGCTTATCAAAAAGCTGGGCTGCTAAAACTGTAAGTGTGTAGAACCATCCGCGGGTCTGGTCCAATCCTTCAGAAATAAAGTTAGCAGGGAAATTAGCTTCAAACTTTTCTTTATTTTCAAAGGGATAATGTACCTGTGCATAAGGCATGGAACCTGATTCAAACCAGCAGTCAAATACTTCAGGAATACGGCGCATTGTCCCCTTACCGCACTTTGGACACTTAAATGTGATCTTATCTACAAACTGTTTGTGAAGGTCATCCGGGTAAGTTCCGCTAAGATCTTTGAGTTCCTGGCGGCTTCCAACACAAAGAGTATGCTTACAGTCAGGGTCATCACAACGCCAGATAGGGATTGGGTTACCCCAGTAGCGGTTACGGCTTACAGCCCAGTCGCGGGCACCTGCAAGCCATTTACCAAAGCGGCCTTCCTTAATATGTGCAGGCTGCCAGTTGATTTTGCTGTTTGCTCTGAGCAATACATCATGGTAATCTGCAACTTTTACGAACCAGCTGCCAATACCGCGGTAAATAAGTGGAGAACCACAACGCCAGCAATGAGGATAAGAGTGAAGGATTGAATCTCGTTTTACAAGCTTACCTTCATCCTTAAGGCGTTTCATAATTTCTTTATCTGCATCCTTTACAAAAAGTCCCTGGTAGTCAGAAACTTCTTTTGTAAACTTACATTCTGCGTCAATTGGCTCTACTTCGGGTACACCGCTTCCAGCAAAAACCTTGTGGTCTTCTTCACCAAAGGCCGGAGCAATATGTACAATACCTGTACCGTCTTCTGTAGAAACGTAGGCTGCATTGAACATGCGGAAGGCACCCTTTGTACACTTCTGGCCGGACATTTCTTCGCACTTAGCAGGATCTTTGAGTTCTGCAAAATATGGGAAGAGAGGCTCGTATTCAGCACCTATAAATTCACTACCCTTATGGCGGTAGATGATTTCGTAGTCGGCTTCGTTTTTGTAGTAGGCAGACAAACGTGCTTCGGCAAAAATGTAGTAATCGCCGCTTTCTTTATCAAGGATTTTTACATAATCAATGTCAGGTCCCATACACAAACCAAGATTGCTTGGCAGTGTCCATGGAGTTGTTGTCCAGGCAAGGAAGTAAGTTTTTCCGTTTGCCATATCCGGGTCATTAATTGTTTCAGGAGCTTTTGTAATCTTAAAGCGAACAGTTACAGTCTGATCCTGAACATCCTTATAGCCCTGGGCAAGTTCGTGTGTAGACAATACTGTTGAACAGCGCGGGCAGTAAGGAAGAATATATTTTCCTTCGTAGATAAGCTTTTTATCCCAGAGAGATTTTGCAACCCACCAGATAGATTCCATATATTCAGGGTTCATTGTTTTGTAATCGTTGTCAAAATCTACCCAGCGTCCCATACGGGTAATTGTCTGGCGCCATTCTTTTGTATAACGCAAAACAGAGGAACGACAAGCTTCATTAAACTTATCGATTCCCATTTCTTCAATTTCGTGTTTTGAGTTTATATTAAGTTCTTTTTCAATAAGATTTTCAATTGGAAGACCATGACAGTCCCAGCCAAAGCGGCGTTCTACACGCTTGCCCTTCATTGTCTGGTAGCGTGGAATAATATCTTTAATTGTTGAAGGAATAAAATGTCCAAAGTGTGGGAGTCCTGTAGCAAATGGAGGGCCATCATAAAAAACAAAGTCCTCTGCCCCTTCTCTCTGGCTTACAGATTTTTTGAAAATATCGTTATCCTGCCAGAATTTTAATACTTCTTCTTCCTGTTTAGGAAAATCAACTTTTGGATCAACCGGTTTGAAACTCATTAAAGTGTCCTTTTTATAAAAATTTTAATTATAATATTATGACATAAATTTTAAATAAATTCTATATAAAAGTTATGCTCAGGGCTTCAGCATTATAAATAAAATATCACTATTATCGTGGCGCGAAGGAACAAAACGGAGGGCAAAATGACTCTGACTGTTGATGCCGCGGGAGCGGCATTTTATAGTTCCACTACAAC
>JAILBH010000045.1 GCA_024681195.1 Treponema sp. | reverse complement strand
TTTTCTTCTTCGTTCCAGGCAAAATACGGGAAGTCTATAATCCATGCAAAGTGGAATTCGTCATTTGGATTATAGAGATTTAAGTCTTTTCCAAGCTGCTTGCGGACTGCACCAAGGGCGGTACATGCAAGCTGCCAGTTTTCGTCGCTTACAAAAAGAAGAAGGTCGTTCTTTTCGGCTCCAAGCTTAGAGCAGATTTCTGCTTCGTGGCCTGTGTAGAACTTAGAGATGCCGCCTTCGAATGCGATATCCGCGGTGGTTGAGCCTGTCGAAACCACCTTCATCCAAGCCAACCCCTTTGCCTTATATGTCTTAGCAATTTCTTCGAGTGCTTCTATATTTTTGCGGCTGTATTTGTCGGCAACGTTCTTTACAACAAGTGCTTTCAAACCGCTGCGTTTGTGGCGCTGAACATCGCGGCCTGCATTTGCAGCACCAGCCTTGAATGCGTTAAAGTCTGCAAGACCTGCTATAAAGGAGGCATCCTGCATCTTCATGTCAAAGCGAAGGTCAGGTTTGTCACTTCCGTAAAGGTCAAAAGCGTCTTCCCAGGCTATGCGGTCAAACTTAGCAGGCAAGTCGTAATTCAAAGTCTTTTTGAAGATATACTGCATCATGCCTTCTGTTGTTGTCAAAACTTCTTCGCGGTTTGTAAAAGACATTTCCATATCAATCTGAGTAAATTCAGGCTGACGGTCTCCGCGGGCATCTTCATCACGGTAGCAGCGTGCAATCTGGAAATACTTATCAAAGCCAGATACCATCAAAAGCTGCTTGTAAAGCTGTGGGCTCTGTGGTAAAGAATAGAATTTTCCCGGGTGAACACGTGAAGGAACAAGGTAGTCGCGTGCTCCTTCCGGTGTACTTTTAATAAAAGTAGGAGTTTCAATTTCCAGAAAGCCCTTGCTGGTCAAATATTCACGTGTGGCAAAAGTGACCTGGCTGCGAAGAATAATATTGTGCTGCATTGGATCACGGCGCAGGTCAAGATAACGGTATTTAAGACGTAAATCTTCGTTTGCAACAACTAAAGTTCCATCCTTCTGACGAACTTCTTCAATAGAAAATGGCAATTCCTGTGAAGTAGTAAATACAAAAATATCGCTGGCTTCTACTTCAATTTCTCCGGTAGCCATGTCGGGATTAATATCTTTATCGGAGCGGGCGGCAACTACACCTTCTACAGCAATACAGTATTCGCTTTTGAGACCGGCTGCAATCTGCTTAACTTCATCACTTGCCTTGTCTCCAACCATAACCTGTGTAATGCCATAACGGTCACGAAGACGAATAAACAAAAGACCACCCAAATCACGGGTACGGCTTACCCAACCATTTAAAACAACTTTCTTACCAACGTCACTCTTGCGAAGCTCTCCGCAGGTGACTGTACGCTTAGTATTTTCCATAGTATGAGTATTTTAGCGTTATAGAGAAGTTTTGTCATCAGAAAAGCAATATTATAAAAGCATCGTCATTGCGAGGCGGAGCCGAAGCAATCTACATTCTTAAAAATTTCCCTATATTCCGCAATAGTACTTGCATGAACAATTGCTTTTCTGATTGGTCCGCCGTTAGGAATTCCTTTTGAGTAGGCATGAAAACGTTTGCGCATTTCGAGGCAGGCATGTTCTTCAGAAGTTTCGGCAGCAAGGCGTTCCAGCTCTGCAAAGCCTGTTTGAATACGTACTGCGGCCGGAACAGGTTCATAAGCACCGGTTGTCAGCAGCGAAGTTGTATCGCGGAAAATAAAAGGGTTTCCCATTGCACCGCGGGCAAACATAACGGCGTCAACACCGGTTTGTTCCAGCATGGCACGTGCATCTTCCGGTTTAAAAAGGTCTCCGCTGCCAAAAACCGGCACACGACCATTAACCATCTGAACAAGCTCTGCCATAATACCCCAGTTGCTGTGTCCTTCGTAGCCCTGAGCCTTTGTACGCGGATGAATTGTGATTGCGCTTGCACCAGCTTCGAGCGCGGCTTGAGCAGCTTCCCGCCAGGTAATAAGCTTTTGCTCCCAGCCGGAACGGATTTTTACTGTGACAGGCACAGCCCCCTGTGGCCCCGGCCCTTCGACAGGCTCAGGGACCCCAGAACGTACTGCCCCAACAACTGCACTTACCACTTTATAAAGTCTGTCCGGATCCCGTGTAAGCGCACTTCCAGCCCCAGTTTTGATGATTTTAGGAACCGGGCAGCCACAGTTTATATCAATGCATTCGCAGTGAGTTTTTTCAAGTACAATTTGAGCGGCCTGGGCCATAATTTCGGGCTCTCCGCCAAAAATCTGCACAGCATAGGCTTTTTCGTTACAGGCACGGCGCATCAGAACTTCGGTTTTAAGGTTTTTACGTACGAGTGCTTCGGCACTAACCATTTCGGTATAGGTAAAGCAGGCTCCATTTTCTATGCAGACAGAGCGGAATGCGACATCACTATAGCCCGCAACAGGAGCCAGAAAGAGATTTCCTTTAAGCTGAATGTTTCCGATTGAAACCGGATGGTAGAGAGGTGGTTTCGACAAGCTCAACCACCACCTACTCAGGCAAACCAAATGCCTTACAACTGTTGATCCAAAGCTGTTCACTCAAGGCTTCAAGGTCCATATCAAGCATTTCTGCCAGGAACCTTGCAGTAGAAGGCAGATAAGCAGGCATGGTTCGCTTTTTCTCGCGGAATTCGGCCGGAATCATAAATGGACTTTCGGTTTCTATAAGAATACGGTCTACCGGAATATTCATTACAGTTTCGTGCAGATTGCGTGCATTACGGTAAGTAAGGTTTCCTGCAAAACTGAACCAGATATTCTGATCAAGACATTTCTGTGCATATTCAGCATCTTCTGAATAACAGTGAAGGATTGCACCCTTATCAGGCATACGTTCTGTTAAAACATCAAAAACATCACGGCCTGCATCACGGTTATGAATGATTACAGGAAGATCATGATTTTGTGCAATTTCCAGCTGGGTAATAAAAAGCTCAATCTGCGAGCGTTTGTCTCCAAACTGTTTAAAATAGTCCAATCCTGTCTCGCCAACTGCAACAACATTAGGCAATTCAAGATATTTCTCGATTGTTGCAACATAATCAGGACCCGGGTTTGTAACTTCGGATGGAGCAACGCCAACCGCATGGTACAGTCCCGGTACCGATTTAAGAGAATTATAAACCTTTGGAAAATCCATAAGGCTGTTATTAATGCTGACAATACGTGCTACTCCAGCTTGTTTTGCTTTTTGAATAACGCGTAATTGTTCAATAGGGTCATCGTATATAAGCCCGATGTGGGCATGAGTATCAAAAAACTTCATGGCTTTACTTCCTGGAAATGATCTGATAAAAAAACTTTTACCTATATTAAGAATAACATAGGTTTGAAAAGCCGTCAAATCATTTTGTTATTTCTTGGACTCCTTGTATTTTTGTTTATCCGCGTACATTGCCTTATCTGCATAAGAAATAAGCTCTTCTACGCTCTGACCGTTGTTTGGATAAACTGCAATACCCAAAGAAGCAGAAATATCTGTAGTAACATGGCCAGAAAGCTTTGCCGGGACGCTCAAAACAGATTTTATTCGTTCTGCAGATGATTGGTAATCAGTTCCAGTCTTTTTTCCGCGGAAAATAATGATGAATTCATCCCCACCAAAGCGGGCAATGATATCCTCTGGGCGCACAGACTCATTCAGACGATTAGCAACTTTAATAAGTGCAGTATCGCCTATAGTGTGGCCGTATTTATCATTAATAGCCTTAAAATTATTCATGTCAATAAAGCAAAGGGCAACCTGTGTATCGTTGCGTTTTGCATAATCAAGCTCTTTTTTAAGGGAATTAATGGCAGTCTGCTTGGAATAAAGTCCTGTAAGCTGATCAATTGAAGCCAGTTGCGCAAGACGTATGTTGCTTTTACGAAGCTTTATGAAAAGCAGGGTCAATCCTGTAAAAGCAACTATCAAAAGGAATGAAAGAATACTTAAAACTGTAATGATATGAACGTTTATCCAGGTGTCTTTTGGAGAAACAGCAAGTTCCCAGTGAGCATTCGGCATATCAATATTGATTGCTACAGGGGAGTGAAGATTATTGTAGTCAGTTCCAAAAATCTGAGAGCGTTCGCCGGTTTTATCATTTACTTTATAAATTGAATAATCATATCCGCTGTTTGTGAGCGAAGAAAAATAAACAGTTTCCAGAACTTTTTCTAAACGAACAACAACATTAACAAATCCCCAGAATTCAAAATGAGCGTCATCTAAGAAAACAGGAAGCCGTCCAATAAAGCCTTCTCCTCCCTGTAAAAGAGGATACGGACCTCCGATTGTGATTACACCATTGGATCTGGTTGCAACAGCTTCATCAGAACGCTTTGCGTCTTCAAAAAGATTATGACCCAAAACACTTTCATTTCCTTTAAGTGGATAAACATTGCTTACAATTCCGTTTGGTGCAAGCTGAACACAATCAGCAGCAGGAAAATCATGAATAATTCGGGAGGCAATCAGCTCAAAGTTTTCATCAGAAACTTCACCCAAAAGAACAAAGGATGCCATTATTCCATTTAATTGAAATGTGTGATTACAATTTCGTTCAATATAGGAAGCACACAAAACAGCAAGATTTTCTGCTTCGAGTTTACGTGAGCGTCGGGAATTTAAAGCTTCATAAGTACTCAAACCGGTAAAAAAGAAAAGAGCAACAAGAAAAACAGAAATAACAAAAATGGTTTCGCGTTTTAACAAACGACCAAGAGAAGATACGTCATATACCGCTTTTTCAGAATTATTACTTTTCATATTCCTATTATACAGGCAAATTTAAAAATTCGCTAATTATAATTTTTTTTCTTTACATCATCATACATATTTGTTAATATTCACCCAACGTTGAAATCTATAGGGTTCCTATCCAGCGTGACGGCTTTGACCGGTTATTTAACATTACAGGAAGGTAATGTATGTTTAATCGTAAAGACTATGTCAGCGATAAGGACTGGCAGCGATTTCTTGATTTTTCCAAAGACTTGGAAACACCTAATGTTGTAATCAATCTCAACACAATCAAATCAAATTTTATAAGACTCAGAGATTCTTTTCCGTATGCCCGTATTTATTATGCAATGAAGGCAAATCCGGGTGAGCCGGTTCTTAAGATGCTTGCAGAAATGGGGTCCTGCTTTGATATTGCATCCCGCTACGAGCTGGACCTTATTTCCAAATTCAATGTAGAACCGGAACGCCTTTCTTACGGTAATACAATTAAAAAAGCCCGCGACATCAAATATTTTTACGACAAGGGTGTTCGCATGTTTGCAACAGACAGCAAGGATGATCTTAAGGCAATTGCAGAAAACGCACCGGGAAGCCGCATTTATGTTCGCATTCTGGTAGAAAATTCTGTCAGCGCAGACTGGCCTCTTTCACGCAAGTTTGGATGTCATCCGGATATGGCTTACGACCTGCTTGTGCTTGCACGCGACCTTGGACTTACTCCTTATGGAATCAGCTTTCACGTAGGAAGTCAGCAGCGTGATATTGGTCAGTGGAATGATGCTATTGCCAAGGTAAAATATCTTTTTACTTCTCTGGAAGAAGAAGAGGGAATTCGTCTTAGCATGATTAATATGGGTGGCGGTTTTCCTGCAAGCTATGTTGAACCTACAAACACTCTTAGTGAATATGCCTCAGAAATTACCCGCTATATTGAAGAAGACTTTGGCGACGATATTCCGGAGATTATTCTTGAACCGGGGCGCTCTCTTGTTGGTGACAGCGGCATTTTGACTTCGGAAGTAATTTTGACCAGCCGCAAAAATAATACTGCTCTGGCACGCTGGGTTTATGTAGATGCCGGTAAATTCAATGGACTTATAGAAACTCTGGATGAATCAATAAAATATCCGGTTGTAACAAGCCGCGATGCTCCTGGAGAAAAAGAAGGAATTGTAATTATTGCGGGGCCAACTTGCGACAGTATGGATATTATGTACGAGGATGCAAAATATAAACTCCCGATTTCTCTCAAAGAAGGAGACAAGCTTTACTGGCTTAGCACGGGAGCTTATACTTCGACTTACGCGTCTGTTGCGTTTAACGGGTTCCCTCCAATAAAAACATATTTTATGGAATAGGAAGTTTATTTTTTCAATTTTAGGGCAACATCATAGTCTGTAGTTGTCCAGTCTGGATTGATGACCATATCAAGATCGGTACTCAAAGAAACACCTTTTGTAAAAGAATAAGAACGTTCTGTGTCCTTACAGTCAAAGGAGATAGTTACACCTTTTGTTGTGTCGGCTTTAACTTTAAAGTTCTGAATTGTAGAATCATTAAAGTCATAAATAACTTCGCCAGTGCTTGCGAGTGTAAGAATAATGTGACCATCTGCAGAGAAAGTCCATTCTGCATCCCAGGCTTTGTCTGTCCAGGTTCCCTTAATTCCACCCAGATCAAGAGCAAAAAGACCAGTTGCCATAACTGCGAGCACAACCATTAAAAATAATTTTTTCATAGAAACCTCCATAAACGTCATTGCGAGCCCGGGCATCGCGAGGGCGCGGCAATCGACGATATATATGTGTGATAAAAAGTATTATACCACAGAAAATCAAATTCTGTGATATAATTATACAGAGGATTATGTTTATGAAAAAACTGTCTGCTGTCTTATTCTTGTTTTTTGTCGGAGTTTTTCTTTTTGCTACGGAACGTCTCATTGTAAACAATATTGAGGTAAAGGATTTTAAAAACACCACAGACATTCTGGGCGATGGAACAGCAGTATTTGACCCGGCAAGTTCAACTTTAACATTAAACAAGGCCTCTCTTACCAGGGGCGCAGACGGAAAAGGCCTTGAATATGCGGAGTTCCCGGCCATTCTTTTTGAAGGAAACCTGACCATTGTGCTCAAAGGGAAAAACTGCATTACCGTTGGTTCTGACAGCCTTGTTATGGGCGAAAAGCTTCATAATAATGCAATTATAGGCAGCGGTTCCCTTACAATAACAGGTGATAAAAATGCCAGCCTTGAAATTAACGGCATGGTAAATGCTCCAGAATATATCCAGAAGAGCGGAACTGTCACCATAACTGTCGAAAACAACCACAGTAAAATTACAAAATGGGGCCTATACTGCGACAACAAAATTGAAATAAGCGGAGGCACCTTGAGTGTCTGTATGTCTGGCAAAAACCCCGGCGGTGCCTTGATGATGGATAAAAACGGAGTTTTGACATATGCCCAGGGAGCCGTCCTCTACGAAGGCAATTCTGAACCAGGTATTTTGGTAAAAGCCCTTACCTGGAGCAAAGGACTTTCTAAAGAAACAAAAAGATTTGTAAAGATTATTGTGAACTAAGATTACTTTATGATTTCTCCAACAGCCCAAAAAATCTATGAAGCAGTGAAACTAATTCCTCGAGGCAAAGTGGCGACTTATTCTCAAATAGCAGCGCTGGCGGGGAACTGTAACCTGCGACGTTATGTGGGAAATGCCCTTCATGTGAACCCGGAGCCAGGGATTATACCATGCCACAGAGTTGTGAATGCCAAAGGCTTTTGTTCAGGCAGCTTTGCGTTTGGGGGCCCGTGTGTACAGCAGGAAAAGCTTGAAGCGGAAGGCATTGTTTTTGTTGACGGGCATGTGGATATGAGCCGTTTTTGTATAAATGAAGATGAATTTGAAATCATTCATTCAAATCTATGATTTTGTATGAAAGCAGGCGTTGCGGGCGGCGTTTGAGCCCGCTGGGTGGGTAGGCGGAAATGAGCGAAGCGAATTGCAGCCGAGGGAGGGGCTCCTCCCAATTTACTATTCCCTAAA
>JAILBH010000032.1 GCA_024681195.1 Treponema sp. | reverse complement strand
AAAACAATTTTAGAAAAATATACAAATCTTAAAAAAGATTTTAATGATAAATATTCACGCAATATCATAAAAGCTTTTGCAGAATATCAGCGCAAGGGTGTTATTGAAATTCTTGGAACCTGTGCAACCGATATTTTTATTCCTCATTATTCAGATCTGGAAGAAGCTGTTGCAGCCCAGGTAGAAATGGGTCTTCAGTCTTATAAAAAGAGTTTTGACAATATTCCGGAAGGCTTTTTCCTGCCAGAATTCGGCTATACTCCTGGTGTAGATAAAATTATCCGTGCTTACGGCTATTCTTATACAATCCTTCACGCAAGAAGCGTTTTGCTTACAGATGAACTTCCATCGAACGGAATCTTCTATCCTGCACGTATTGAGAATTCTCTTATTACATTTACTGCAGATCCTGAATTGACTGAACAGCTTATGGGTGAACAGGGCTACTGCCAGAATTCCGTTTATCGTAATGAAAACCGTGATATTGGTTTTGAGCTTGAACTTAAAAAGCTTACACCTGTTCTTGAAGAAAAGAACGCACGTTTTTCTACAGGTTATAAATACTGGAAGAAGGATTTTAACGAAGATTCCAAAATGTCTTATAATTCTGATGCAGCCCTTAAGCAGGCAAAAAAAGATGCTCAGGATTTTGTTCAGACAAAGAGTGCTTTGCTTGAGCATGCTATGGAACTTTCTAAAGATGTGGATTTTGTTACTTCTGTCTGCTGCATTGATGACAACCAGATTCGTAAGGTCTGGTCTGAATATATTTTGTGGCTCGAAAATGTTTTGATTCAGGCAGATAAAGAAGGACTTGAGCTTTCCTGCTGTAAGGATATGGTTTCGCGTCAGTTTAATCTGGAAAAAATTGAACCTTATTATTCTTCGGGAGCAGGTGAGGGCTATGGAGAAAACCTTCTTTCAAGCAAGAACTGCTGGATGATGCGCTATGTACGCAAGGCTACAGAACGAATGATTGATCTGGCAGAACGTTTCCCAAGCGATACAGGCCTTAAAACAAGACTTTTGAATATTGGTTCTATTGAATTATTGCTTGCACAGTCAAGCTCTCTTGCCAAAATGATAGAAGAAGATGATTGCGCAGAATTTGCAGAAGAACGCTTTAAGCTTTCAATTAATGCATTTACTTCTGTTTTTGATTCTTTGGGTTCAAATACTGTAAGTACAGAATGGCTTACAAAACTCGAAGAGCTTGATTATCTTTTTGACTGGATTAATTACAAGATTTTTTCTAAGAAAAAATAATTTTATTTATTCTTCAAAGAACATACTGTTCCTTACTCTTTCGTACATTTCAATCTGAGAGCGGGCACTTTCTATTCCAAGTATTGCCGGGTCGTATCTTTTGTTCAGTTTTAATACTTCTTCCCATTGTTCAATGGCAAGCTCCCACTGGGAATTTGCGTAATACTCAAGACCCTTCAGGTAAAGCTCGTCAATTTTTTGCTGGCGTACGGCACGGCCTCTGTCTCCAAGAAGAATCTTTGCAGAAATACTCATCCTGTTTACAGGGGAAAGCGAGGTTGTAAGATCCAGTGTGTAGTTAAAGTTTATGCGGGCGTTGGAAAGCTGGAGTTCGGCTCCTGTAGAAAAGCGCGGATTACCTCCCTTAATTTCCAGTCCCGTAAGCAGGCTTATGTTTTTTGTAAAAGCAAGAATAACTCCGGCACCTACCGAGAACATCTGATATTTTTTTGGTTCAAAAAGATTTACCGGCTGTTTTATATCAAGTGTTGCAGTAATGATTGGCAAAAACTGGCACGAAAGTCCTGCTGCAAAAACTGTAGGAAGAGGGTCATCAAGTTTTAGACCTGATTTGCTTCCAAAACCTGTAAAGGCTGCACCAAGATTTTGTGCAGAAAATCCGATTCGTACGTTTGGAGTTCGGGAAGCAAAGAATTTAAGAAAATTAAACTGAAGCATCATTCCTATATCTGCCATAATTCCTACACCGGATTGTGCAAGTCCCGAGAATGATTTAATTGCATCTGTATCGTTATCAGTGTAGCTTGGAACGCTTCTGAATGCCGATTTTACGGTTGCACCAAGAGCAAAGCCCTTAAAATCATAGCCTGCAAGGAAGTTATAAGAAACATTTGCCGCAAAATTGCTTTCTGAATAATAGCTTGTATTTACTCTTTCACCAAAAAGATTGTATTCTGTAAAAGGCATGTAAAGGCAGCCTGCCTGAAATCCAAAGCCTAAGTTGTTTATTCGTGTTGTAAAAACAAGGGTATCCAGCTTGGAATCTGCAATCCAGGAATTGTGATAGGCCGAAGCCTGTGTGTCGTTTAAGATACAGCTGGCAGCCGCGTTATAGTTAATGTAACCCGCATCATCGCAAAGACCTGTGTAGGCAGAACCAAGGCTTTCTGCTCGTCCTCCAATAGGGATAAGCAAAGATCGGAAAGAGGTAGTTCCTTCATTTTTTGAGCTGTCAAAATACGTAATTTTTGATAAAGCAGTGTTAATGTCCGAATAATCAAGCGAATGGACAGTACCTGCTGCTATCAGAAAGAGAAAACTCAATAAAAATGTCTTTTTTGCACTACAAGCCATAATTATTTCTTAAAAATGATACTACATTGTCGGTTTTTTTTCTCTTATATATAAGGTTAAATACCGAAAATATAATATAATAAAAGAATGGTAAGATGACGATGAAACGGAAACTCCGCCTTATTCTTACAGCATTACTTCTTCTCTTTGCAAATCCTGTCTTTTCTCAGGTCGTAGACCAGATTGAACAGGATGATAATAACGGCGAAGTTATGTCTTTGTTCGAAATTGAGCGTTTGATCCGTAAAACAGACTATACCGAAGCATTGCGTCAGCTTAATATCTACATAGAGAAAAAGCCGGACTATTTTGATAACGCTCAGCGACTTGTAAGAATTATTATGAATCGCCGTAAGCAGTATTCGGTTCTTGCAGAACGTGCCATAAGATCAAGTACAGAAAACCCTGAAGATCACGAAACACCTGCAAAAATAATACTTCAAATGCGCAGTATAGAAAAGAACCCTCCTGCCGAAATCAAACGAATGATTGATATGCTTGAAGAAATGCATCTCTTTAAGTATTACGCATATCTTTTTGATAAAATTCAGACAGATTCTGCTGCTCTTACAGAAAGCGGCGACTATTTTGGTGCAATCAATCTTGTTCGCGAACAGGGTTTTGATATTTATAAAGACGAATATTACGATCAGTTTGAAATTGATAATCCAGAAATGAACGAAAAAGCTACTCAGATTGTGGATGAGCTTTCTGCGGCTATTACCGAATACATGTCAAATGACTTTCAGAATATTTTTGATTCTGTTGTTGATCAGATTCTGAAGCAACTCGATAAAAATGATTATTCCGGTGCAGTGGCACTTTACGGACGTCTTGAAGCAGCGTGCAGTCAGTATACAGAGCTTCGTAACCGTGTTTATGACTGCGGACAGAAAATTAAGGAGCTTTATGCCGTTCAAACCGAACTGGATAGTGAAGTAACAGACGCATCTTATCTTCCTTTTATGCAGCGTTTTATCCTTGGTGTCCAGGTTCCTGAAAATTCCGGAATTCTTGGAGCAATTGACGGAAAATATTCTGCGCGTATTGAACAGCTCAAAATGTCAATTGCAAAAAATATTTCAGATTCCAATAAGACTTATCTTGCAGCTTTGCCGGAAGTTTTGTTTAACGGTATTACTGATTATGACAGTCTTGGAAATAAACAAAGATATACTGCTGATATAAATAATTATGCAGAGCTTGGAAAGAGAACCAATTCGCTTTATTCACTTTTAAAAACAGACAGCGAAGAACCTTATGCTCCTTATCCTCAGTATGATATTTCTGTAGAATACGAAAAAGCTCTTGTCGAAAAGACCGCGGAGCTTATGCTCATTGTTAAGGATTTTGAAACAGAAAAGAATACTCAGGAAAATATAATTGCTCAGGGAACTCAAGCTGTAAGCCAGTTGTTTGACTCTGTATTCCGTATGAGTACTTTGCTTGGTTCAAAGAGCCAGCATCAGATTCAAAATTTTGAATGGGGCAGTGCTTATCAGGTTCTGGATGCTGGTGAAGAAGAGGGAAGGGCACGTCAGAATGTACTTGATTGGACAAGTCATACAGAACGTTATAATTCATATATAGATACTTTGTTCCAGCTTTCTGATTCTGCAATGACAGATTCATGGACAATGATTACAGAAAGCTACAGAGGCGATGCCGACAAATATCTTCAGGAAACTGCTGATTACAGAGCTTATGCTCTGGTTTTTGCAAAGGGCTTTAACGAACATATTCAGACTTCGGTTTATGATACCCTCAACAGTGATGGAAAGGCTTTACTGGATTTTGCTAAAAATACAGAAGATCAGACAGCTCCATTGTATATGTATCCTGACCTTGCCCAAAAGATGTACGACGAAAGTTACAGCCGCTCTATTTCTTATTCAGAAGAACTTACTCAAAAGCAGGCTACACTTACAGATAATCTTAATGGTCATGAAGACTGGCTCAAGAACGAGGAGCTTGTTGCTGTTGTAAACGCAGCTGTTGATTATATTCAGACACAGAAGGCTCAGCTGGAGCTTAATGCGGTACAGGCGCTTGAATCCAAAAACGAGATGGCTCTTCTTCTTGAAGAAGCAGCCTATTCAAGAAACTATGCAGATTCTCTCATAAGTGCTTCCCGAGAAGCTTTGGAAAGAGGTTCTCTTGCACAAGCCGAAAGTCTCCTTCTTGAAGCAAGCGAAAAGTATTCCGAATCTCTGGATATTTTTGATAATCAGACACTTAGAGCTTCTGCAGATGCGGTTAAGGCAGAACTTAGTACAAAGATTATGGATGCAAAGAACGAGATTGTCGTAAAAGAATCTCGTCAGCTTTATACAAGTGCGCGCGAGGCTCTTAACTACGACCGTTACGAAGATGCAGAAACAATGATCAATGCCGCAATCAACAAGTGGGCCGAAACTCATACAGAAAAGAACCCCGAATTTGAAGACTTCCTTGAGCTTGTAAATACTGCGGTTTCTATGAAGACTGGTCGTGTTCTTTTGCCGTCAGATCCTCTTTATTCCGAAATGTCGCAGCTTTTGAGTATTGCTTATCAGTATTACAACGAAGGTGAGCAGCTTGTAAAAGCTTCTAAGACTACCGAAGCCGAAGCCGCCCTCGAATCCGCAATAGAAAACCTCAACAAGTTCAAAGCAGTTTATCCTTTGAACCAGGAGGCATCTCTGCTGCTTTTAAAGATAGAGCGCCTTAGAGATCCTGCAAGATTTGACGAGGAATTTGCCCAAAAGGTTTCTGCTGCTATTGCCCAGAGCAGGAACCGCGAAACAATGTCTCAGGCATATACTACACTTACCGATTACTACAATCTTGTTCCGGATTACAAGGGACTTAAAGATACAATCTATAATCTCGAAATTGAACTTGGAATGCGCCAGCGTCCTGTAGACAACAGTGCTGCAGCAAGAGCCGCAAGACTTGTTACACAGGCACAAAATCAATTTAACAGTGCAGGAAGCAATACAACAAGACTTAATCAGGCGCTCGACACTGTAAATGAAGCCTTAAAGCTCAACCCGAATAACAGTGCAGCTCAGAATCTTAAAGACCGTATTTCTACAAAGCTTGGTAGTAGTTCCATTATTGTACTTTCAAGCGATGATCAGAATCTGCTTACACAGGCAAAGAAGGCTTATCAAAGCGGTAATATTGATGATGCAAATACTTATATGCTGCGTCTTTTGAATAATAATCCAAATAATATTAAACTTAAGGAAGTGGAGGACCTGAACAACAAGATTAAATCTCAGTTATAGTGTAGAATATTGTCTAAATGTTCATAAAAAAATGAGAGATAAAAGCTTAAATACTATCAGGCATATTTTCCTCTTTACATTCATGCTTGCGCTGTCACTTTGTGCTCCAGCTTTTGCGGCAGAAAAATTTTACTGGGAAAATCCAAAAGTAATTACTTCGGGTGATGCACGCTTCCCTGTTACAGTAAATGCCCAGGATAAATCTTATGTTTTTTGGGAAGATGTTGTTCCTTCTAAAAATCAGATATGGCTTTCGTGTAGAGTTTATTCTTCAGATAAATCTTATACTGAAAACCTGCATTTTGCGGGGCCAATTTTTTACTCCGGCGAAGTTCCAGATATTTATTCTGTAACAGTTGGCAAAGACAATTCAATTCTTGTAACAGTACTTACCGACAAAATGCAGGTTTCGGCTTTTGTTTCAAAGGATAGCTGCGCAAGCTTTACGCATTCCGAAATTTCTACCAATACAATTTTTATTGCTCCTCGTGTTTATACCTGTTCCGACGGTTCTTACAGGCTTTATACCTCATCTTCTCAGAACGATGTTTTCTATATTTATTATTCAGAATCAAAGGATGGAAAAAACTGGACTTCCTTTAAGCAGTTTGAACCATGTCAGGGCATGAGGAATCCGTTTGTTCCATATCAGAAAAGTGTATTTGGCGGAGACCTTGTAGTTTTCCAGGCATATTATTCTTCTTCTGTAACAAACAGGCTTTCCTATCAGTTATACAGTACTTTTACTTCTGATGGAGGAAAAAACTGGACTTCGCCTGTGCTGCTTACCGGCCAGGATTCTTTCCCGTCCAGCGAGCGCCGTGATTTTGCCAATTTCCAGAACCAGCGTCCTTCTCTTTATTATTACCAGGATGCGCTTTATCTGGTTTGGGAACGAATGGAATCTGTAAGCGCTGCAATCTGGTCTGCACGCATTACCCAGAATGGACTTGTAAGCCGTTCTTCAATTAAAATATCTGATAAGGGAAACTCAAGCCGGGCTTCATTGTTTGAATATGAAGGAAACCTTTATACAATCTGGTTTGACACCCGTACCGGAACCGAAGCGCTTTATATGGCACAAAAAGCCGGTAACGACTGGGAAAGTCTTACCCTTGTAGAAAATTCCTATTCAAATATGTTTGCAAATCCTCTTATCGTAAAAAACAGCTCGGGCAAACAGCAGTTGAATTTTGTGTGGCAGCAGTCAAGCAAGTCGGCAAACAATCTTGCAGTGCTTTTACCGGATACAACTGTTTCTCCGCCGCGACTTACGGCTTCTTCATTCAGGGAAGGTAAACGCAGCCGAGACAAGAATGTTTATATTCAGATTGGTTTTCCAGATGATTCTTCCGGCATAAACGGTTATTCCTTTACCTGGGGTAAAAACAATAACGAGCGCCCGATTGAGCGTGTTCAGAATTTTACAAATATAAAGACAGTAAATGTTCAGGCAGATGACGACGGTATTTATAATCTTTTAGTACGCGTTCAGGATAAGGCCGGTAACTGGTCTGAACCGGCAAAGATTTCTTATCACCGTGACCTTACTCCTCCTGCTTCTCCAAGGCCTGTTACACCACAGCTGGACACCTATGGCTTTGCATATTCAAACACTCTTGCTTTTAACTGGGAGCCTTCTTCGGATGTGGACGTTGCAGGCTATAATTACGAGTTTACTTATCTTGGTTCAATTCCAAAGGCTCTTGTAGAAAATAAAACCCATAGCATAACTTATTCGGCACAAAGGGTAGAGCAGGAAATTAAAGACCTTTATACCCGTTATCAAAGTGAACTGGAAAAGGATGTAAAGCTTAAAGGACCAATACAGACTTCTTCTTTAAAAACCCGCAGCTTTAATAATCAGACTAATGGTATTTACCGTTTTTCTGTAAATGCAATTGATGAGGTTGGTAACGTTGGAGAGGCAGCTTCTATTCTTGTAATTTTAAATAAATACCGTCCGCAGACATTTATTTCTTCTGCACGCCAGCAGCTGAACGATATCGGCGAGCCGGAACTGGATATTTATGGAGGCGGCTTTACTTATGAAGGAACAATTTCGGTAATCTATATTGACCGCGATGGAGTTGCTCCTTACGACCTTGTTTTAAAACGCGAAGACGGACAGTTTAAGGTAAGCTCTGACTCAAAGATTACTCAGGTCAAAATTGGAACAGACCTGGATGAAGGTATTTATAAGGTAGGACTTTATCATACAGACCGCGGCTTATATATGAGCGGCCAGATTCTTTCTATCTTACAAAACGGAACAGTAAAAATTCAGCCGGATTATATAGTCCGCAATAAATATAAAAGTGTAGTTCAGTCAGTACGATTCTCTCTTACAATTTCTGCAATAATCGCATTCCTCATAGGTTTGTTTATTATTCTGATTATTCAGAGTGTAATTGTATTTGCCGTACAGCGACACAAAGAAAAAAAATTAATATCAATGGAAATAAAGGCTCTTATTTCGGGAGAAGCTATGCCATCATTAAAGAATAAAACCAAAGAGAAAAAACAGGGAAGTCTCAGAGGCCGTTTAGTAGGCTTTACGATTGTACTGGTTGCCATTGTAGTACTTTTTGTTACTATTCAAAATGGTAATAACATGATTGAAACCCAGGAGGAAACTCTCGAAACCGCCCTCCAGAACCGGATTGATGTTCTTATGGAAAGTCTTTCTTCCGGAGTTAAGAACTTCCTTCCTACCGAAAACGATCTTGAGCTTGGATCCCTGCCTTCTCAAAAAGATGCAATGTCGGAAGTAAGATATATTACAATTGTCGGAACTAAGAGCTCTGCGGCAAAAGAAGCCGATGTTAATGCTTTAAGTTATGTATGGGCTTCAAATGATCCTGCAATCAGTCAGAAGGTTGCAGATTATGGTGAATATGGTATTACTCCGGGCGAAACTTATATTATTGATGAAGATATTCTTAATATATTAAATAGATTTGACGGATTGAATGAAAGGGTTGTTGAGCAGGCTACCGATATTTCAAAGCAGATTACGCTTTTCTCGCAGGAAAACACAGAGCTTGCACTCATGACAGATGAAGAAAGTAATCTTCGCCGACAGGTTATTTCGGATACAACAACAAAACTCAGAAACGAACTTAACAGTCTTTTGACTTCTATTGCCGGTCAGAACAGTTCATCTTATCCGGCCTTTACTGCAAATATGTTGGATAGTGAGGTTACAGATTATCTTTTCTACAGACCTGTCCTTTACCGTTCAGGAAACACAGATAACTATCTGCATGGTGCAATCCTTATGGAAGTTTCGGTTCAGGAGCTTGTAGATCAGCTGCGTGCAGAAGTTAGAAAAGTTTATCTTACAGGTGCTTTGTCTGCGCTGGCTGCCGTTGTGCTTGGTGCTCTTGGTGCATGGCTGCTTGCAAGCCTTATTGTTAAGCCTATAAAGAAGCTCGAAAGTCACCTTGTAGAAGTCGGAACTCTTATGACCAAATCTGTCCGCGAACGACAGAAGCTCGAAAAGAAGCATATTGATATTAAATCTCGTGATGAAATTGGACGACTTGGAGAAGTTGTTAATAAGATGACTCTTTCTGCAGGACTTGCCGCTTATGAAGAATTCCTTCAGCTGGACGGTAAGGCTGTTCAGGAGCGCTTTATTCCATTAATGGACGGAGAGGGCGGACGAAAGCTTCCTGTTGTAAAGCTCAACGAAAGCAAGCTTGATTTGTATGCCTTCTATAAAGGAGACTCTGCTGTTAGCGGCGACTACTTTGACTATAAAAAGCTTGATGACAGCTGGTATGTATTCATCAAGTGTGATATTTCGGGACACGGTGTACCTGCGGCTCTGCTGGTTTCTGTTGTTGCAACCAAGTTCAAGGATTTTTATTATTTTTCTAACTGGAAATACGAAAAGCAGGGTATAAACCTTAAGAAATTTGTTTCTGCCGTAAATGATTTTATTTTTGATTTGGGAACACGCGGAAAGTTCAGTACAATCAATATCAGTCTTTATAACAAAGATACTGGTGAGCTTAATATCTGTAATGCCGGTGATAATAAAATTCATATTCTTGATGGAGAAACAAGAGAGCTTAAAGAAATTGCTCTTTCTAATACTCCAACGGCTGGTGGTGTTTCAACAGACCTGGTAGAAATGACTTCGGGCGGCTACAAGGTAGAAAAGCTTACACTCAAGCATGGTGATATTCTCTATCTTTATACTGATGGTATTGATGAAGCAGAACGTCTTGTGCGTGATGAAAATTATGTTGTAAAGCAGACTGTTCAGGAAGATGTAAGCACCGATCCTCGCACCGGAACAGAAACAAAAACTGTACAGGTGCTTGATGAAAAGGAACAGTTTGGAGCTGACCGTGTAAAGGATGTAATAGAAGCTATAATGGGCAAAAAGAAATACATCCTCACTAAACAGGATAATCCGAACAAGAATGAAGTACTTGAATTTGATTTTAGCAATTGTGAAGGAACCATTGATGAAACTATAATTGGTCTTGCTGCTGTTGAACGCGTATTCCGCATGGTTAAGACTCCGGACGTAAGAGTTGATGATGAAATCGAAGTAGAAAAGATTGTAGATGATTTCCTTCAAAAGCATTTTATTCTATATTCAAAATACTGTATGCCTCGTCCTTCGGAACCAGAACCGGAAGAAAAGAATTCAAAGGAAGCTTTGCAGTCACGTGCCGATTTACAAAAACAGCGTTCTTTGGAAGATCCTAATACAACACGTTATGCCTGGGTTACCGAAGATAAACAGGCAGATGATATTACCCTGATTGCGATTAGAAG
>JAILBH010000026.1 GCA_024681195.1 Treponema sp. | reverse complement strand
CTATGTAAAGCTCGATACCGGCAAAATCATCAAGGTATTCAAGCAGCATACAGACTATATGGACGACGGTCCTGTTATTCAGTGGAAGGATCGTGTATATGTTTCGTGGTCGGCAGAAGACGGCTACATTGTAGAAGACATTAATAAGTAGTGCGTGCCCTATGAAAGATAAAGCTTTGAATAAAGACCGTGAAAAGCTCATTACTATGGGCTCGTTCTACGGCTGGCCGATGGGCCTGTGGTTCATGATTTTCTTTGTTGCTCCTCTCATCATCATTTTTATTTACAGTTTTCTTAAAAAAGGAATTTACGGTGGTGTTGAATGGCAGCTTTCGTTTAAAGCGTACAAACAGATGTGCAAGCCTGAATATGGTTTGATTGTACTGCGCACCTTAAAAATCACAATTCTGTCTACGCTGTTTACAATACTGGTTGCAATTCCAAGTGCCTATGCAATGGCACGCAGCCGCCACCAGACTCTGTTTTTGTTTCTTGTAATCATTCCGTTCTGGACAAACTCACTTATCCGCATTTTTGCCTGGATGAGCATTTTGAACAATGACGGTATCTTAAACCAGATCTTGATGACTCTGCACCTTACAAAAGAATATGTTCCGTTCCTTTACAACACAAAGGCGGTAATTCTTGTAAGTGTTTACATGTACATTCCGTATGCAATTCTGCCAATCTTTACTGCAGTAGACCGCTTTGATTTTTCTCTGCTCGAAGCTGCACGCGACCTTGGTGCTACAAAGCCTCAGTCAATGTTTAAGGTTTTGATTCCTGGCATTAAGAGCGGTATTGTTTCGGCACTCATCTTTACCTTTATTCCAATTTTTGGTGCCTACACTGTTCCGCTCCTCGTTGGTGGTAAAGACTCGTACATGCTTGGTAACATCATTGTAGACCAGGTACAAAAGACCCGTAACTGGCCGCTTGCTGCTGCCTTTTCTATGGTACTTACAGTTATTTCTGTTGCGGGAATTGTCTGGATTACACGCTCTAACAGTCAGGAAGCTAAGCTCAAGACTAAAACTACAAAAGAAGAAAACTATGTTGGAGGTACAAACTAATGGCAAAAAACATATTTATTGCTATTCACGAAGTTCTCCACTCAAAAAAGCCGACTTCAGAAAATGCACGTCATGCACGCCGTACCTGGAAAAAAACAGGACAACGAAGATGGTCTTTTTCTAAGACAGTTTTGTGGTTCACCCTGTTCTTCCTTTTTATTCCATTGTTTGTAATCATTGTATATTCATTCAATGACAGCAAGGGAGCAGAGTTTACAAGCTTTAGCATGAGATGGTACAAGGAACTTTTCTTTAATTCCAACGCTCTCTGGCAGGCTCTTTTGAACAGTCTGATTATTGCATTGTCGTCTGCCCTTGTTTCTACTCTGCTTGGAACAATGGCTTCAATCGGCGTAAACTGGTATAAATTCAAGGGAAAGAAGTTTATTCAAACCCTTACATATCTTCCAATGGTTCTGCCGGAAGTTATCATTGGTATTTCTATGGTAATCTTCTTTAGCGGAATCCATCTGCCGCTTGGACTGTTTACAGTTTTTGCAGCACACACAACCTTCTGTCTTCCGTTTGTATTCCTTATGGTAAATGCCCGCCTCGATGAATTTGATTATTCAATCATAGAAGCTGCACACGACCTTGGTGCAACAGAACGTCAGACAATGCTTAAGGTAGTCGTTCCTGCTATTTTCCCAGGCATTCTTTCGGGATTTTTAATGGCAATTACAATGTCGCTCGAAGACTTTGTTATTACCTTCTTTGTATCTGGACCGGGGTCAACAACCCTGCCGCTGTATGTTTATTCCATGATTCGCTTTGGCGTTTCACCTGTAATAAACTCTCTTTCTGTAGTTATGATTTTAATTACCTGTACCATTGCCTTCCTCTGCCGTAAAGGTCTGAAGGGCTTTGCTGCAGGACATTAATGTGTTTATTTTTTCATATAAGGAGATATATACATGAAAAAATTCTTGCTCGTTTTGACAGCAACATTGTTGGTCGCTTCTTCTCTTACAATCACTGGTTGTAAAAAAGAAGATGATGGAATTTTGTACCTGTACAACTGGACTTATTACACACCTGATTCAGTACTTCAGGCTTTTGAAAAAGAATTCAACTGTACAGTTAAGGTAGACACCTTTGATTCAAACGAAGTTATGTATGCCAAGCTCAAGGCCGGTGCCAAGGGTTATGACATCACCTTCCCTTCTCAGGACTACACTTCAATTATGATCAATCAGAAAATGCTTCAGCAGATTGACCAGACAAAGTTTACAAATAAAAAGTACATCAATCCTGCATGTAAACAGCTTATGACCTTTGACCCTGATATGAACTGGCAGGTTCCTTACTATCTTGGTATGGCCGGTATTGCAGTAAACAAACTCAAGGTTACAGACTACGAAAAGTCATGGAACATTTTTGCACGCACAGATCTTAAGGGCCACATGTCTATGATGGACGATATGCGCGAAGTTATTGGTGACGCTCTTGCTTATCAGGGACTTTCTGTAAATACAGTTGATGATACAAAGCTTCAGGGTGCTGCAGACCTCATCAATAACCTTTGGAAGCCAAATCTCGTAAAGTTTGATGCCGAAGGCTTTGGTAAATCTTTTGCAGCCGGTGACTTCTGGGTTTGCCAGGGTTATGCCGAAGTTGTATATGGCGAAGTTCCTGAAGAAAAGCAGGATGAAATGATTGACTTCTTTATTCCAAAGGAAGGCGGTCCTCAGTACCTCGACTCAATGGTTATCCTTAAGGGTGCAAAACACTATGACCGCGCTATGGATTTTATCAACTTTATCCATCGCCCGGAAATCTATGCAATGTTCCTTGATGACTTCCGCTTCCCGGGCTTTGTAAACCTCGAAGCAGACAAGATCCGCACAACAGTTCCTATGTATAAGGCAGAAGAAATGGCTGGTGGAGAACTCAAGCTCGACGTAGGTGAAGACCTCGAAAAGTTCAACGAAAAGTGGGAAACAATCAGATTTACTGCTGACTAAGAGAATATAAATATGACATTCAATAATGCACAACAGTTACTAAATAACAAAAACCAGTCTCAGGTTCTAAGATATTTTGACAGTCTGGATGAGGCAGCAAAAGAAGAGCTTTTAATGCAGATAGAAAATATTAACTGGGATGATCTTGGAAAAATCGGGACCGCTTCTCAATCGCAGCGCGGTGAATTTGCACCTCCTCCTGCACTCAGCATGGATGAAATTGCAAAGAACAAAGCTGCTTACGAAAAGAGTGGACTTGAGGCTGTAAAAAAAGGCGAAGTTGCAGCTGTACTCCTTGCTGGCGGTATGGGAACTCGTCTTGGTTTTGATCTTCCAAAGGGCTGCTATGATGTTGGAGAAACCCGCCATCTGTATATTTTTGAATGTCTTATCAATAATCTGATGGATGTTGTAAAACAGTCTGGTGTTTATGTTCCTTTATACATTATGACCAGTGAAAAGAACGACAAGGCAACACAAAGCTTTTTTGAAGAACATAATTACTTTGGCTACGACAAAAGCTTTGTTAAGTTCTTTATTCAGGATATGGCCTGTGCTGTTGATTTTGATGGCAAGCTCCTGCTCGAAGAAAAAGGAAGACTTGCTACTTCTCCTAACGGGAACGGCGGCTGGTTTACTTCCATGATAAAGGCAGGCCTTGATAAAGATCTTCATGCACGCGGTGTAAAATGGATTAATATTTTTGCTGTTGATAATGTACTTCAAAAAATTGCAGACCCTGTATTTGTTGGTGCTACTATCGAAGGAAAATATCAGAGTGCATCAAAGGTAGTACGAAAGGTTGAACCTCATGAAAAAATGGGACTCTTATGTCTTGAAGACGGAAAGCCTTCTATTGTTGAATACTATGAAATGTCAAAAGAAATGGCAGAAGCAAGAGATTCTGATGGAAGCCTTACCTATAAATTCGGCGTAATTTTAAACTACCTGTTCTCTCTCCAAAAGCTCGAACAGATTGTAAACGAAAGTCTGGAAGTTCATGTTGTAGAAAAAAAGATTCCTTTTATTGACGCAAACGGTAATAAGGTTTCTCCTACAGAACCAAACGGCTACAAGTTTGAACTGCTGGTTTTAGACATGGTTCATATGATGGACAACAATCTTGCGTTTGAAGTTGAGCGCAAAGCAGAATTTGCTCCAATCAAAAACCTTCATGGAACAGACAGTGTAGATTCTGCAAAAGAATTGTTAAAGCTAAATAACGTTACGCTTTAATACGATATTCAACATATCTTATACGACCGGCTTTTACAGCTTCTTTAATTCCTTTTTCGTGGGAATTAAGCTGCGAAGAGCCGGTTTTTACTTCTATAAGAAGAACTTCATTAACTTCCCCACCATCACTAAGCCCCGGGAAAGCAACAAAATCTACAGGTTTACCAATAAAACGCGCATCAGAGGGATCACACGGAAACTCAGGTAAAAAAGGAGCAATCTGCTCTGCAAGCTGGCCTCCTTTTACTGCTCCCGATCTTTTTACAGCATCCTGCCTTACCTTTTTAAGACGGCGGCTTATAGAAAATTGCTGAATAATTAACAAAAGTACCAGCCCAATTATGACGAAAATCAAAAGTAACGTAGTTACCGAAAAATTGTTTAACATATATAACATGATAAAGGATTTTTTATGAAAAGACTATTGATTTTTGTATCAGGTGCTTTAATTACGCTAAGCACAGCAGCATCACTTTTTGCCCAATCAACAAAATTTGAATTTAAACAGAAAAAAGGAAATTCGGGCAGTTATATTTCGACAGTAGAAGAAGACGTTTACATAAACAGCGTACCAAGTCATCATTCCGAAATCATAAACCGAATATCTTCGTCAATGACAAATGTTACTACAGACGGAGAAGCCTTTATCTACGCTACCTACATGACTACCGAAAACACAATAAGCCAGAGGACCGGCAAAAGCCTTTCGTGGGGAGAAGAAACAACTTCGGTTTTTAGCCGCAAGAAAAACGGAGAGCTTACAATTTCGGATGATATTTATATGCCAACAGTTCGTAATGTTCCGGTTTTTCCAGATAAAAAAATAAAGGTTGGCGAGACCTGGACAGCAAAAGGCAAGGAAGTTCAGGATGTACGAAAAGCCTTTAACATGGATAAAGCTCTCATCTTTCCTTTTGAAGCAAACTATACCTATAAAGAAGATAAAACCATAGACGGCAAAAAACTGAATGTAATCGAAGTAAATTATGATTTTAGCTACGAAGCTACAGAAGATTTGCTTAAAAACGGCCAGACTCTTGCAAGCTCTGAAGGCTGGTCAAAGCAGATTCTTTACTGGGACAACAGCCGTGGTCTTCTTGATCATTACGATGAAGAGTTTCTTATTAAAATTGGCGATGTATACGGAAATCTTTATGTATTCACCGGTACAGCACATGCAGAACTCACAGAATTTAATTCCGTAAATGATGACAACACAGCAAAACAGCTTCAGGATACATTTGATAAATTAAACCTTACTGATATTTCGGTAAAAAAAGGTGATAAGGGACTTACAATCAGTCTGGATAACATTCAGTTTGAACCTGACTCCGATGTACTTATGGAAAGCGAAAAACTCAAACTGCAAAAGCTTGGAGATTTACTTAAACAGTATTCAAATGATCTTTTGATTACAGGTCATTGCGCAGACCGTGGAACAGCCGCTGCCCGCCAGAAGCTTTCTGAAGAACGTGCCGAAGCTGTTGCTTCTTACCTGATTAAGCTTGGGGTACGCGATCAGTATCACATCTTTACACAGGGAAAAGGCTCTAAGGAACCTGTAGCAAGCAACAATACAGAGGAAGGCCGTGCCAAGAATCGTAGAGTAGAAATAACTATTATGGATTAAAAAAACGGCCCCTCCCGTAGAAAACATGCGCCGCCAGCTGAAGAAACCTGTCGACGCACGTTTTCTACTCCGGGGCCTTTTTTTTTAATCAATGCCTTTTTTGATTCTACGATTCTTAGCCTGCCCTTCCATAAAATACCTGAACTCTTAATGCGTCCGCTTTTTATAAGCTGACTAAAGGTTTCTACACTGTCATTATGATTCCATACATTAAGCCCCAGCGTTTTTCTTAAAATATTATTCATGCGCCAGGCGTGTTCTTCCTGTGCATCCTCCTTTGTATAATAGTTACGATTCTTTTTTATGAGCTTGTAAGCAATCTCCCAGTCACATGGCGCATAGTCAATTCCTTCACAAATATCACACCCACTGCAAACAGCCTGTTCGGCTCCAAGTGCATCCAACAGCACCTGACGCCTGCAGCTTTTAGTTTCTGCAAAATCTCGAAGAGCCGCCTCCCTTGAACCGGCCTTATAAACTGAATATTCAATACTGTCTGAAAGACTCCAAAGTAAGATTGCCTTTGCAACACTACCATCCCTTCCACCACGGCCCGCTTCCTGAATATAGGCTTCGGCAGTCGCAGATGGCTCAAGATGCACAACAGTTTTTATATCCTTCTTATCAACACCCATTCCATAAGCACAGGTTGCACAAAGCACTCCATCTTTACTGGAATAAAACCACTTTTCAATAAATTCTTTTTCTTCACGTTCAAGTCCCGCGTGATAAAACATTGCTGTTCCTTCACCAAAGCAAAAATTTAATTCACGAGCCATATCCTCGCTCTTGCCACGGGTTCCACAAAATATAATCATGGGACGCTGTTCTGTTGCAGCCAGGTATAAAGCTTCTTTTTTCTTAACAGCAGCCTTCCTTACATAATAATGAATATTCGGGCGGTCGCTTTCACTTCGGACAACGTGAGCCTGCCCTCCAAATAAAATTTCTGCAACACGAGAGAGAACAGGAGGAGACGCTGTTGCTGTAAAAGCCGTAATTACAGGAACCGCAAGCTCGTTTAAAACTTCTCCAAGACCAAGATAAGACGGCCTGAACGAATCTCCCCATTCAGAAACACAATGCGCTTCATCAATTGCAATATGACAAATTCCCACTTCCTTAAGCTGCTTAACAAGACTCTTATTCTGCAGGACTTCAGGATTAGCAATTATGATTTTTGCCCCTTCTTTAATTTTTCTAAAATTTTCTTCACGTTCCTTTGCCGATTGCCCTCCCCTAAACATTACACTTCTAAGACTTCCTTCTTCCATGCGCCTCTGCTGATCTGTCATGAGTGCAAGAAGCGGGTAAATTACAAGAGTTGGTCCATCCAATAGCAAAGCCGGAACCTGAAAGCACAGCGACTTTCCTGCACCTGTAGGCAATAAAACAATCTGTCTTCCTTTACAAAAAGCATCATTCTGGCAGTCAGAAGCTTCATATGCTTCCATGATATTTGCAACAACAAGTCTCTGCCACGGAAACATATAACGGATTCCAAACTTTTCCCAGGCTGCCTTTGCAACCTCATCATCTTCATAGATTGAGTCATCAGCATGAATTTTAAATTCTTCCATACATTATATATAGTCGAATTTATTTAAAAACAGGAAGTTTTAGAGAAAAAAATGGTGGGATTATTCCGAAGCTTCTTCTTCTTTTTTTTCTTCGGTCTTTTCTTCTGCAGGCTTTGGAGCCGGTGCCGGAGCGGCTTTCTTTCCTTTCTTGCCCTTACGAGGTTTCTTCCTGTAAGTAATAATAAAGTTAGCTGCCCACATAACAAAAAGCATTACAACCAGAGTAACAATTACGTGCCAGTCCTTTACTACCCCAAGAACAAGATTGAAAAATTCTTTTATCTTCATATAGAATTTATCGACCCTGCAGTTCCAAATTTTTAGTTTTTTTTCTATAATCACAACTATGGTAGGAATTATAGATTTTAATGCAGGTAACATTACAAGTCTTGAACGCGCTCTGGAATACCTGAACATTCCTTATGTTACTTCAAAAAATCCGGAAGAACTTGCTAAGGCAGATTGTGACCGCTTTATGTTCCCTGGCGACGGCGACGATGCTTTTGCTATGAGCGAGCTTAAAAAAAGCGGCTTCGATGTTTTTGTTCGTGAACAGGTTGCGGCTGGAAAACTTTTGTTTGGAATCTGCGTTGGTTCACAGATTATTTTTGAGCATTCAGAGGAAGGCGACACAGAATGTCTTGGTCTTGTAAAAGGCGAAATAAGGCATTTTTATTCAATTAAGCCTGAACTCAAAAACCAGAATATGAAGGTTCCTCATATGGGCTGGAATAACCTTACCCTTGAAAACGGTAACTGCCCTATCCTCAAAGGAATCAAAAATGATTTTGACGTTTATTTTGTTCACAGTTATGTAATCTGCCCGAGCGACCCGAGTGTAATTAAAGCAAGCGCAGATTATGGAATTAAGGTTCCGTCTGTAATTCAAAGCGGAAACATTTTTGCAACCCAGTTCCACCCCGAAAAAAGCGGTGAAATGGGAATCCAGATTCTTAAGAATTTTTGTGAGATATAAATATGCTAAAAAAACGAATAATAATCTGTCTTGATGTAAAGGACGGACGCACTACAAAGGGCGTTAAGTTTCAGAATAATATAGATATTGGTGATCCGGTAGAAATGGCTGCTGAATATTACCGCCAGGGTGTTGACGAGCTTGTTTTTTATGACATCATCGCCTCTGCCCGCGGTCGTGGCCCTATCCTTGATTTGATTTCTCGCGTAGCACAGCAGGTATTCATTCCGTTCTGCGTTGGTGGAGGAATCGGCACTATAGAAGATATCCGTTCTACAATTCTTGCCGGTGCCGAAAAGGTTTCGCTCAACAGTCAGGCAGTAAAGAATCCGGGCCTCATCACAGAGGGCGCACGCGTATTCGGAAACCAGAGTATTGTTCTTGGAATGGATGTAAGACGCGATCCTACAAAACCAAGCGGCTTTGGAACAACTATAAACGGCGGTCGCGTAGACACAGGTCTTGATGCTCTCGAATGGGCAAAGAAGGGCGTAAGCCTTGGCGCCGGAGAAATTGTATTAAACTCAATGGATGCCGACGGAACCAAAAACGGCTACGACATTGAGCTTACCCGCTTGATTTCTGAAAACGTAAATGTTCCTGTAATTGCAAGCGGTGGCGGCGGAACCCCACAGCACCTTGCAGACGCGCTCACAGAAGGCAAAGCAGATGCCGCACTCATTGCAAGCATGGTTCATAACGGAACTTATACTGTCGGACAGATAAAAAAAGAGCTTGATGGAATGGGCGTTCCTATGAGATTCTAAAAAAGGACACTACTCTACACAATATCTTGCCCGGCTGGTTTCGGTTTCAAAAACATCAACTGCAAAAAGAAAAGCCTCTTTCTTGCCTGGTGTATAAGCTAAATCAATTCCCTGCCCTGCAAGCTCAGAAACAATTCCATCATAAACAAACATTGCAATACGCTCGGCACTTGGGTTCTGTTCAAAAACTTCCATATCATTTAAGTTAGTATGGTCTAACTTTGCACATACAGAACGCAGAGCTCCCTTTAATTTTGTAAAATCAAGAAGCATGCCGCCTTCATTCAGAATTCTTCCCTTTACGTGAGCAAATACCTTATAATTGTGGCCGTGAAGATTTTCACACTTGCCGTTATAGTCTTTTAAAAAATGAGCAGCACTAAAATCTGCTTCTACGCGTACTTCAAACATAGTTTGATTATATTGTAATGAGGTTTACTTCGCAACAGTTCACAATGCCAATGCAATACGTTATAATAAAATTATGACAAAACAACTTTCACAGATTCTGCCGGCGTTCGAAAACGCAGTGGTGGCGGCAGATGGTACTAAAATCGACGATTTATCAGAAATAAATAATATTCCTGTTACCAACCTGGTTTTTGACTCCCGCGAAGCCGGCAAAGACTCCCTTTATTTTGCGTTACCAGGCACTCATACAGATGGAAATAATTATATTGCTCAGGCCATTCTGGCAGGTGCAAATGCAGTAGTCTTCCAGGGAAAGCTTTCTAAATCCCAGCAGGAAGATGTTGCCGAAGCAATCATTAAAAGAACAATGAAAAATGCACTAAGCGATGAAACTCCAAAGTTTGCACCTGCCCTCATAAATGTTCCTGACGCACGTTTTTCTATGGCTCCGCTTTCTTCCTGCTTTTATGATAATCCAAGCGAACGGCTTATTGTAATTGGTGTTACAGGTACAGAAGGAAAGTCCAGCACGGTAAGCTTTATCTGGCAGTTACTCAGAGCCTGTGGAGAAAAAGCAGGCTTTATTTCTACAGTTGAATATTCCTTTGGAGGAGATGCTCAGCCAAATCCACAGCATCAGACCACACCAGAAGCCCCGATAATTCAGCACCACTTAAACGAAATGCTCGAAAACGGCTGTAAATATGCTGTAGTAGAAACTTCATCTCACGGGCTTTCTGCAAAATTAAACCGTTGCGGAAACATTCTTTTTGACTGCGGTGTTTTTATGAACGTAACTCTTGAGCATCTTGAATTTCATAAAAACTTTGAAACCTACCGTTCAGACAAGGCAAACCTTTTCCGAGCTCTGGACAAACACAGTCATATAAAAACAATTGCAGGTGTAAAACAGAAAATCAATTCAATTGGGATTGTAAATCTGGAAGACCCTTCTGCAACATATTTTATTGATTCAACAAGTCATCCGGTATACGGTTTTACGACAGAAGGAAAAGCCGGTAAAGCTGCAGCCGAAACAGGCGGCAATGCAACTCCGCTTCCTGCAATTCCGGACAACCTCCGCTATATGACTGCACGAAACATTGCAGCTGCAACCTACGGCCTTACCTTTGATGTAGAGGCAGACGGAGAAACCGCAATTTATCCGGATAATTACGATCCTGTTCAGCCTCGTCCAAAAAGCCGCTTTAGTGTAAAAGCGCCTCTTCCGGGTGCCTTTAATGCCTATAACCTTATGGCCGCAATTACTGCCGTAAGCAGTGTAACAGGCAAAAGCTTTAGCGAGCTTGCAGAAAAAATCTGTGATTTTACTCCAATCAAGGGACGCATGACAGTAATTGATCAAGGTCAGGATTTTGAACTTATAGTAGATTACGCTCATACACCTTCGAGCTTTGAAACTATCTTTCCTCCAATCCGCAAACGCTGTAACGGCAGAATCTTTGCAGTCTTTGGAAGCGGTGGAGAAAGAGACCTTACCAAACGACCTCTTCAGGGACAAATTGCAGCCCGTTTTTGTGATGTAATTGTTCTTGCAGACGAAGATCCCCGCGGCGAAGATCCGGTAGAGCTTCTTAAAATGATTGCAGAAGGAGCTGTTAAAGAAGGCAAGGTTATGGATGAAAATCTGTTTATAATTCACGACAGACCTCAAGCAATCCGCCAGACCTTTAAGATGGCAAAAAAAGGGGACATTGTTCTTCTGCTTGGTAAATCACACGAAAACAGTATTATTTATAAAGACCATGTTATGCCTTATGATGAAATAACAGAGGCACGCAAAGCATTAAAGGAGATTTTTTCACTATGAACATAGCAGTAATATACGGAGGCCGCTCAGGTGAGCATGAAATAAGCCTTATTTCTGCAGCAGCAATTACCCGCGGAATCAAAAAAGAAAACCAGGTGATTTTAATTGGTATTACAAAAGATGGCCGCTGGTACCTCCAGGATGAAGCAGAATACAAAAGAATTTGCAGTGATGAAAAAGCCGCCCTCACAATCAAAGAAGATTCTGCAAAGGCTGTAAGTATAATTCCGGGCGCAAAGAAGAATGCCTTTGTTTGCGGCGGAAAAGCTTTAGATATTGATGTTGTTTTCCCAGCCCTTCACGGAACCTACGGCGAAGATGGAACCATTCAGGGATTATTTGAAATGGCAGATATTGCTTATGTTGGTTGTACACATCTTTCTTCTGCCATCACAATGGATAAAGAAAAGACAAAGATGATATGGCAGAGCGTAGGACTTCCTGTTGTTCCTTATGTATGTGTAAAACGTTCTGTTGTACTTGATAGCGTAGTTTATGATGCCGTTATAGAAGAAACCGAAAAAGAGCTTGGTTATCCTATGTTTGTAAAGCCTTGCTGTGCAGGAAGCTCTAACGGTGCCTCAAAGGCAAATAACCGCAGGGAGCTTTCTTTTGCAATTATGGAAGCCTTTAACTGGGATGATAAGGTTCTGGTAGAAAAAGCAATCAATGCACGTGAAATTGAATGCAGCGTTACCGGCAACTCTGTTACCTTCCCTGCAGATAGTGATGTTGAAGATGTTGTTGCCTATATTCCGGGCGAAATTGCTCCAAGCCATACCTTCTATGATTTTGATGCAAAATACAATGATCCGGATGGGGCAAAGCTTTTGATTCCTGCAGAGCTTTCTGAAAATGACCTTGAAAAAATCCGTAAGACAGCCTGTGCTGCATATAAGGTTTTGGACGCAACTGGTCTTTCCAGAGTAGATTTCTTTATTGACCGAGATACAAAAGCAGTTTATCTGAACGAAATAAACACAATGCCTGGCTTTACACCAATAAGCATGTTCCCAAAAATGTGTGATGCAGCAGGACTTAAGTTTTCAGACCTTGTAGAGCTTTTGATTAGTGAAGCAGTTGCAAGATACGAAGCCAAAAATAAATTAAGCACAAGCAGATAAAGAATTAAATTTAAAATGCCCGAAGATTTTCTGCTAGTGAGCAAACGGGACGAAGATGAGGTTTGCTCGCCGTCAGAAAATCTTCGGGCTTATAAATTTTCTTTCGTTTTTTAATTAATTAATTCTTTGCTTCTACTACCAGAAACTAGCAGTTAAGAAGACGGAGGATTTTTCCCTGAAGAATCATTAAGATCAGGTCAAGAACCCATACAATTGTGAATCCGAAAATTAAACGGATAAGACCTGCGATGATTTTTCCTTCCTTAAATCTTGTAAGAAAACCGCAAATCCAGGCTGTAAAAGGAATAATTGCAAGAATAATGCTTACAAGTCTTCCTAATCCAAAATAATCTTTTGATTTTGCCATAAAGACACTCCTTTATAAAGTAGATTCTTATATTATAAACCCAAATTTAAAAAAATTGAAACTTTTTTTGTTCTTTTGAACTGTAAAAACCGTAAATTGACTACAAGTCGATTCTGTGTTAAAATAGTTTAATTATTTTAAAACTAATATATAAAGGGTAACAATATGAAAAAGGGTGTACTTTACACATTCGGTGCGTCAATCATTCTTATTATTTGTTTTGTCGCATTCGTACTTCCATCATCTTTATCTGGAACAGCAGGCCAGCAGGAGGGACTTGTTTTTGGTAAATACGATGGCAAAAAAATCAGCTATGAATATGGTTCTGATTTTACAAATTTCCTTTCACAGTATGCAGAAATGTACAGAAACAATGGAATGGAAATAAACTCATCAAATCAATTTACAATTTATAGTTATGCGTTCAATTCCACAGTAGTAAAATATGCACAGGAAGAAATTCTTAAGGCTGCTGGTTATGAAGTTCCTCAAGATTCCATTAACCGCAAAGTTAAGGTTTACTTTACAGATGCAGATGGAAAATTCTCAAAGAAAGCTTATATGCAGGCAGATTCTTCTTATATCGATAATCTTACAAAAAGCATAAAAGAGTCTCTTTATACTGGCCGCTATTTTGATGATAACTTTGGTACAACAGAAAGCTTCTGTGGCTACAAGCTTTTTGGTCTTAAAGCAGCAGATGCGGAAACAGAATTCCTTGATACTTTTGCAAAAGAATTCCGTTCATTTAAGATGGCAACCTTCTCTACCAACAATTATCCGGAAGAAGAACAGGTTAAGTTTGGTAAGGCTAACTCAGACAAGTTTATTAAATATGACATGTCTGTTATAACAGTAAAAACAAAAGAAATTGCAAACAAGGTTACTTCAAGAATTGCCAAGGGACAGATTACTTTTGAAGATGCTGTTGCTGAATATTCAGATAAAAACTACAGCGACTCAAATGGAAAGCTTTCTAACAATTCTCAGTATCAGATTGAAAACATTCTTAATGACAAAGATTCTCTTATTAAGGTAACTGGTCTTGCTGCAGGTGAAGTAAGTCCTGCTCTTGAAACAACAATTGGTTTCACAATCTTCAAGAATAACGCTGCTCCTGTTAGCCCGGATTTTACTTCAGAAGAAACAATCAAAGATGTTAAGAACTATATTACAATCTATGAAAAAACAATCATCGAAGATTATTACACAGATATAGCAAACAAGTTCATTAAGGAAGCTAAGCAGACTTCATTTGACGAAGCAGCAGCAAATTATGCAGATGTAACAGTTTCTGATGTCCCTGCATCTCCATTAAACTACGGAGCTGTAAAGTTCTTTGATACAATGGATACAGAATCAAATACTGCTCTTGCTTCTGCAGACAAAAATGAAGACTTCTTAAAGAATGCCTTCTCTATCAAATTAGGCGAATATTCTAATCCTATTGTACTTAATGGAGACATTGCCGTTCTTCAGTACATTGCAGAAGGCAAAGAAGAGCCTGCAGAAGGAACAGAAGAAGCCGTAGAAGAAGAGAAGGAAAGCAACTACTCGCTCTTAATTGCAGATGTTGATGAAAATGCTTCTCAGGCAGTTATTTTTGCAAGTCCAAAGCTTGAAAATAACTTTATTGGAGTATACTTCGACAACTTCATGAGCAGCTCATACTAATCTTGGATAACTCTTCAATAAATAATAATAAGCCCTGTCTCGTTCAAACGGCACAGGGCTTTACTGTTTCTTATAAAAACAGATTTCTTTATTCCAAATATAATCCATCCAAAGCAATAAATCAGATAATCGGTGAGTTAAAGATAGAGCCACAGACTCTAATCCTTTGCGTTTCGCCGGTTCTTACTTATGGTTTAAAAGAGCTTGCTCAAAAGCTTCCGCCGGACTGTCTTCTTCTTGGCTGCGAAATTGATCCAGCACTAAGAGAGTTTATGAAACAGCTGGAGGTTATAGCTGCCTCCCCTGTACCAGATTCTTCTAAATACACGTTTATAGAAAAAGAGGAATTATTTGAGCTTGGCCCGCTTTTAACAAAGCCTCACGTTACCTTAAAAAGCGGTTATACTCTGCCCCCGCCTGGAACCTTCCGTAGAATTATCCGTATAGATTTTTCTGCCATAGATCCACAGTCTAATACCATTTATGAAAAGGTAATGGAAAACGCAACTAATGCACTTATGACCTTCTGGGCTAACAGAGTAACCCTTGTAAAATTTGGCCGCAAATATTCAACAAACTTTTTTAAAAACCTTTCTATACTGACAGACACAACTCCAATTACAAAATTTTTTGCCAGCGTTGGAAAACCAATCATTGTTTTTGGTGCCGGTGAATCTGCCTTAGACGGAATAAAAAAAATAAAAAAAGAGTGTTCTGACGGTACAAAAAAATATTTTATTTTATGTGCAGACACAGCACTGCAACCTCTGGTAAAATCCGGAATTATTCCAGATGGAGTTTTTATAGAAGAAGCTCAGAACGTAATAAGCAAATGCTTTATTGGCATGAGTGAATGCGGTACACATATTTTTGCAGGGCTTTCTTCCGTTCATAGTATTACACGTTTTTTCAAACCAGTTGATATCAGTTTTTTTACAACCCAATTTGTTAATGCTTCTTTTTTAGAACGCTTTGACAAAGCCGGCATTCTTCCTCCTAAAAACGATCCTTTTGGTTCTGTTGGTATTACCGCCTGGTATTATGCAATGCTTTTTAGAAAAGACGAAACTGTTCCCGTTTACACCTGGGGACTTGATTTTGCCTATTCTGCAGGACGAACTCATACAAAAGGAGCCATGGCAGACAATGCAAGATTTTTCAACTCAAACCGCATCAAAAACGATGCAAACTATGCAGCAGCCTTTTGTGAACCGGCCTTTAAGAAAAATGAAAAAATGTATACTACTCCCATAATGGCAAGATATAATGAAATTATGAATGCCCTTCGACAGGCTCAGGGACCGCAGACCGCGCAGGGCCCACAAGCCGCAACCGTGGTTCCTGAGCTTGTCGAAGGACCTGAGCCTGTCGAAGGACAAGCTGACACACTTCTCATCTTAAAACAAGAAGCTCAAGCTCTTTTGGAAATAAAGTCGCTCCTGACCGGAGAAAAACAACTTCCTCAAGCCGAACTTCAAAACGTACTTACAAAACTAATCTCTGAACGGGAATATCTATTCCTGCACTTTCCGGACGGACAGCGCTTCAACTATACACAATCTTTCTTAAACCGAGTACGAGTAGAAATAGATTATTTTTTGAAAATATTAAAGTAAAGCGTAAAAGCCTTACTCGTCATCGTTTTCTTTAAGAACTGCAAGGAAGGCGCTCTGTGGAAGCTCAACATCGCCAATCATCTTCATGCGCTTTTTACCTTCCTTCTGCTTTTCCAAAAGCTTTCTTTTACGGGTAATATCACCACCATAACACTTGGCAAGAACATCCTTACGTACAGGGTTTACAGTTTCGCGGGCAATAATCTGACTACCGATTGCACCCTGAATGGCAACCTTAAACTGCTGGCGCGAAATTTCTCCCTTAAGGCGTTCACAAACCTTGCGGGCACGGTCAACTGCATTTGCCTTAAAGGTGAGCAGAGACAGAGCATCAACCATTTTTCCATTAAGCAGAATATCTACCTTTACAAGATCAGTTGGTCTATAGCCTATAACCTCATAATCAAAAGAAGCATAACCACGGCTATAGCTTTTAAGACGGTCATAAAAATCAAATAAAACTTCGCTCAAAGGCATTTCATAGGAAAGTTCTACACGCTTTGTATCAAGATACTGCATGTTAGTCTGAACACCACGTTTTTCGGTACACAGCGACATAATTGAACCAAGATATTCTGCAGGAGTTATGATACTTGCCTTAATATATGGTTCTTCTGCGTCTGCAATGCGTCCCTGAGGATATTCCGACGGATTATCAATATACATATCTTCGCCGTTTTGCAGATGCAAGAGATAGCGTACAGATGGAGCTGTAAATATTACAGCCTGATCAAAGTCACGTTCCAGACGTTCCTGAATAATTTCAAGATGCAAAAGCCCTAAAAAGCCGCAGCGAAAACCGTTACCAAGTGCAAGAGAATTATCTTTTTCGTAGATAAGGCTTGCATCGTTAAGCTTAAGCTTTTCCATGCTGTCTTTTAGTTCTTCGTAATCATTTGAATCCATTGGATAGATAGAAGAATAAACAACAGGCTTAACTTCTTTAAATCCAGGCAAAGGCTGACTGACTCCATTTTCCACAGATGTAATTGTATCACCTACCTTTACATCGCTTACAGTTTTTAAGCCCGAAATAATATAACCTACATCGCCGGCTTCCAGTACTCCGGTTTCTTCATAGTTAATCTTAAAAATACCACACTGCTCTACTTTATATTGAGTACCGCTGCTCATCATCTTTATAAGATCCCCGGTCTTAAGACGACCTTCCATAACTCTTACGTGAACAACTACACCTCGGTAAATATCATAATGGCAGTCAAAAATAAGAGCAGCAAGAGGAGCATTTGGATCTCCCTTTGGAGGAGGAAATTTTGTAACAATTGCCTCCATAAGCTCATCAATTCCTTCCCCTGTCTTTGCAGAAACACACATTGCATCTTCAGAATCCAGTCCCAGCTCGTTATCAATCTGGTTCTTGCACGAAGGAATATCGGCCGAAGCAAGGTCAATCTTATTGATTACCGGAACCATAGTAAGATCGTGTTCCAGCGCCATATACATATTTGAAACAGTCTGACTTTCAACACCCTGTGTAGCGTCAATCAAAAGCAGGGCGCCTTCGCAGGAAGCAATAGCACGCGAAACCTCATAGCTAAAGTCTACGTGACCCGGAGTATCTACAAAGTTTAATTCATAGTCATGACCATCTTTCGCATGGTAAGGAATTGTTACAGCCTGACTCTTTATTGTAATTCCACGTTCTCGTTCAATATCCATATTATCAAGAATCTGATTCATCATCTTGCGATCATCAATAATCTTGGCCTTTTGAATGAGTCTGTCAGACAAAGTTGATTTTCCATGGTCTATGTGTGCAACAATACAAAAGTTGCGCTTATATTTCATTTCTATCATTTAAAGCTCCGTAGTTTAGAAATAATTAGGATTGTCATAAGAGGTTCCTAGTCCCATCTGAATATCAAGGAAACCTTTCTTTCTTCTCTGTACCACAATTACAACATAAAATATTTCGTTTTCATCATCAAAGGAAACATCATACAATTCAAGATTATCGTTTTCAGAAAATCCGTTTTGATCTGCAATGCTGCCCTCTAGAACATACTCTATTCTATATAATTTTTTGTTTGTTGTCGATGAACGTGTCATCTTCATACCAAAAATTGGAATAAAAGAATTATCTACAAAATCACTTTTAAAAGCTTCTTTAAGAGGGGAAGCCGGTCTCTTTTCAAGATAAATTACAACATCTATAAGCTTTCCGTCACGATCTACTTTGCAGTTAAGCATAGTTCCTGTTTCATACTTAAGGCATACAACTTGAAACGCCTCAAGAGTTTTTATTTCAACACCATCTATGCTTTTAATAACATCACCAATCTGGAATCCGGAATAACTTGCGGCACTGCCTGGAATAACATACTGAACTTCAAGTCCCGCATTTTCATTATTATATTTTTTTGTATGACCATAAGCTCCAAGCCAGCCATGCTTAACTTCTCCACCGGCATATAATAAAGGAAGCTCCTGTTTAAGGTATTCAACAGGAATTGAAAAGTTTAAGCCCTGTGAGTCAAGCATTCCCGCAAAAACCACTGCCTGAACCTTTCTGTCATTATCAATAATCGGACCGCCTGAGTTTCCTGCGTTTACAGCCGCATCAATCTGGAAAACAGTTCCAATGGTAATAAGACTTCTGGAAGTAGAAGAAATAATTCCACTTGTAATAGTGCCTTCAAGACCAATTGGAGTTCCTATTGCAGAAATCTTGTCGCCAACTTCAAGTGCAGAACTGTCGCCAAGTTCAAATACAAAAGCCGGTTCATAAGCTACTTTTAAAAGCGCAAGATCCAGCACTGAATCATAGCCCACAACCTTTGCCGGTATCATTTTTTCCATATCAGATGGAAGACGGATATAAACTTTGCAGGAGGATTTTCGTTTAGGATTTACAACCTCTTGAATTACATGATGATTTGTGATTATGTACCCGCGCTTATCAATAAAAAATCCTGAACCAATTACATTATCTTTATAGCCGGCTCCATTCTGAACTTTGTAGCCCTGATCTACCCATACAGTTACAGTAGCATCAATACAGTTGGCTGTAGTTTTTGGAAGCTTAGCTTTATCTACATTATATCCCGGGACATCCTGATACATATTTTTCAAAGCTTCCTGATAATTCTTAATTGTTTCTTCTGAATAATCTCCGGAACTCTGCAAAGATTTTAAAAGAACAACTCGTTTTGAAAAATCTTCTTTTTCGAACGCTTCTTTATTTACAGCTTCCCGGCATTCTTTTAAAACGTCTTCGTTTCCAAGAAGACAGGCATGGAACAAAGCCTTTGTACTTTCAGTTTTTAAAAGCTCATGAATATTATTGATTTCGTTTTCTATAACATCCTGGTCGGTATAATCGAGAGGTTTTTGAACACTGTCGGGCTGCTCAAAAGACTTACAGCCAAAGAATAAAATTGCAGAAATAAAAAATACTAAGCAGCCGGTAAATTGTTTAAGCTTCATTTTACTCTTCATCTCCAGCTACTAAAGAGTAAAGCTTTTTGCAAAATATTCCGTTTCCAACCTTAATAACAGAAAAGCGTTGTGCATCATCAGGCTGAACAACTCGAACAGCCCCCTGCTCTACCCCGCCGGAAACATTATTCAAGATTGCAGTTTCTTCAAGGTCACCACCCTTTTCTTCAATCCAGAAAAAGTTTTCATTCTGTCCCTTAAAGACTTCAACATCTTTTCCTTCTGAACGAATAGCTGTTGGTACTCCATTCTGATTTTTTATGGAAAGATATTCATCACCGTTTTCATTGTAAATGATAGTCTCTTCTAACAAAACTCCGTCAGCACCATCTGGATAGCGGATATATTCATAATCAAGTACACCGTTTTCATCTGCATCCCAGGAAGAAATCTTTCCATTATAGCCAAGGTATTCTTCAGAAAATTCTACGATTGTATTTCCGTCGCGGTCAATCTGAACCTTCTTAAGATAAAGCTTTTCGCTAAAAGTATTGCTGCCAAAAATATTTTTTATAAGCTCAACATTCTGGGCATCTGAATATTTATTCTCGGTATCCATGTCAAAGGTTTCAGAAGTTTCATAAACACCATCATTATCATAATCAACATAACGGACAAAAGGATAACTATTTTCGATTGAAGCATAAGCATAGCGCGAACCAGAATCAAGGAATACTGCATAAACAGGACATCCTTCAAAAATTGTGTAGCTTACACGGGAATTGCGGCGCTCTTTTGTTGCAACCTCGAGCGACGAAGCATTTTTTGCAAGCATAAATTCATCAGGGATTTCTATTTCCTGATCAATATAAGGAACAAAAAATTCAACTTCATAACGAGAGAACAATGTATCAACTGTCATCTCAAAAGGATTGTAAGAATATTCATTTGTCAAAAAGTGATAAACATTTCCGCTGGTATTATCTACAACACGGCTTACGTATGGATAAAACTCATAAAATAAATCAAGCTTTGAATCAGAGAAGAAAAGAGAAACGGGAGCACCAAAATCACAGGTTGCAAAAATCTCAAGAATTCCGTCCATATTTTTATCATAGCTGATTGTACGGGCTCTTCCTCTTTCATAAGTAACAACAATTTCGGACTGAAGATCAAGGTCATTATCTATATAAACAGTTCCTTCAAGTGAAGCTATGCGCTGTTTAAAGTTTTGAATCAGTTCTTCATCCTTGAGCAAAAGTCCAAAGTCTTCCAAAAGCCCAAGTGAATAAGAACCGTTTGATGAATCAAAGAAAAGATTAAAGGCTTTTTCTTCTGAAATAACTCCTGTTTTTAATCCTGCATAAGCAAAAGTCGGATTGTTCTGATTTTTTTCTCCTACAGCTTTTAAGAGTCTTTTCTGCTGTTCCGGTTCGCAAAACATAAGAGCAAGAATTTCTGACTCAACATTTGCAGAAGAATAATCTGGAATAGAAACCGTATAAGAGTTGGTAATTGTTCTTACAATTTCCGGGACTTCATAAGGAGTTCCTGTTCTCTCAGCATAACTCATAAAGGCAAACTCAAACATAAAGAAAAGCTTTGGAAAACGTTCATCCTTTGGATAAATCTTACGTGAAGAATTAAGCCTTGTTCTTGCCTGAGCAATAGAATCTGTAGTTCCAAGTCTGTAATAGTTTTTGATTCTTATAAATTCAGAATCAGCAGAATACAAAAGCGGTTCGGAATCCAGAATTGCAAGTGACTGGTCATAAAGTCCTGTATCACTAAGCATATCTGCATAAAGAATTCGCGCACTGTTTTTTGTATAGTTTACCCAATTATCTTTTGCAAAAGATTCTTTTATTGTTTCAATTACATCTGCCTTGCGAACACCAAGATTACTCTGAGAAGCGGCCTTAACATAAAAAAGATCCGAAATTGAATCATCATAAGAAAGGCCAAGCTCTGCCTGATTCAACGCATTCTGCCAGTCGGAATTAAGCATAAAATTTTCAGAAAGACTCAAACAGCGTTCGGCGGTTCTTCGGTTGGCAGCTGCAGAGCTGCTTTGTGCAAACACAGAAAAACCTGCAAAAAGAACAAAACCTAAAACTAAACAAACTCTAATCGCTTTCATTTTTCACATTCCATTTTAACAATCCAGTCACTGTAACCCATACAGCTTCCCAAAATGCATAATATTCTCTGCTCCCTCTCTTTAAGGGCCTGTACTACAGGAATATACTTTTTAAGAGATTCCTCTACATGCCAGTCTGAAAGAACGTCATTAACCTTTTTGGTTCCTCCATCTGCCGTCTGAATAGAATCATCCATTTGCCAGCTTCTAAGCAGGACAGGAAAATCAAGAGCTTGCGGAACTTCAACCCGGCAAAAAGGAAGCTCGTACATTCCAGATTCTTCTATTATAACAGAAAAAACTATTTCCTTCTGTACCTGGCATGCTTTTTTTATTAAAACTTCCTTTTTTTTACAGATTACGCTTAGTTCTGCAAAAGTTTTTTGCGATTCTCCTCCATTATAATTATCGGCATAATCGCATATATCCCGTAAAAAAACAAACGGCACACGGGAGCTTACTCCAAGAGCATTAAACGCAAGCAGCAGCACACGCATTTTGAGTGCACGGTGCAGGCTGTAAAACTCAGGAGCATCAAGCTTTATTTCTTTGCCACAGCGGGCGTGTTTTTCAAAAAAGTTCTGGGCCAGAGTCTGGAGGCAATCTGCATCCATTTCTGATTTTTCTGAACCCGAAAGCACAGCCTTATCCCAGCCTTCAAACTGGTCGTTTAATAGCGGAATGAGTTTAGCGCGGATCCGGTTTCGAAGATAAGCTGTATCGGTGTTTGAACTGTCGGTACACCATTCTATTTTATTTTCTTTTAGATAAGCTTCTATTTTAGAACGCTCCGTCCAAAGCAGAGGTCTTATATATTTTTGACGCACACAAGGAATTCCGTTTTTTGAATTCCCTCCTGCCCCCTGCAAAAACCGCATAAGCAGAGTTTCCATCTGGTCATTTTTATTGTGGGCAAGACATAAGTATTCAAGTTTTTCTTCGTTTATAAAACCTTCAAAAGCAGCGTATCTGAGTTCACGCGCTGCAGCTTCCACACCGCATTTCTGGGACTGGGCAAGCTCCAGAGCAGCACCTTTTTTTAATTCGTGGATTTTTAAAGTAAGCTTAAAGCCTCTGTCACACAAAGAGCCGCAAAGACTTTTTACAAATTTAACATCGCCGCAGGTTTCTTTATCACTACGAATATAATGATTTACTGTGATTACTTTTAAAGGAATAGAATAATCTTTACAAATGGAACAAAGCGAAACAAGCAGAGATACAGAATCTGCCCCTCCCGATACGGCAACCCCAATTGATTTTTTTTGAGCCGCAAGCAGCTTCAGGTTCACACCGCATTTAGAAAGTCCCTGCATTACCTCTTTTGTAAATTCACCGTTACCGGGCATTGTTAGTTCCATTTACTATATTATAAATAAAAAAACACGGATGATAAACTACTGTCTACCACCCGTGCCTGTAAAATTGCTTAATTGTACTTAAACAAAATTAGCGTGCTGGTGAAACTGTTACCAAAGGAAGCTCCTTGTCTGTAAGAATTTCAACGTTCTTACCTACTTCAAGATCCTTTACGCGCAAAGCTTCACTTGCGTTAATCTTAGAAATGTCTGCAACAATTGTTTCTGGAAGATCTGCAATAGCAGCCTTAATTTTGATTTCGTTGTTGCGCTCTTTCATAAAACCACCCTTCAAAACACCAGCTGGTGTACCAGTGTAATGAACCTTGATTTTCATAACAAGTTTTTCATCTGCTGCAGGTACAAAGAAATCTGCATGCAAAACCTTGTCTGTGCGGATATTGTATTCAGTATCCTTAATCAAAGCGAGGTTTTCTTTGCCGTCAACGACAAGATTGATTGAAGTTGTTGGAGTAATTGTTCTCCAAATCTTGTTGAATTCAACTTCGTTCACTTCGAGCATAGTAGCTTCGCCCTTTTCGTTGTACATAACGGCTGGGATACTACCTACTTGGCGAAGTTTTTTAGCAGCTGTTTTACCAGATGCAGTGCGAACTTTTGCGTTCAAAGTCTGCTTACTCATTTCGTAAAGCTCCTTATATCCATAAAATATTTTTGCCTCTGCAACGCAGAGAATAATTCTCCACCCAGGATTCGAACCCGGACTCTAAGCACCAAAAGCTCGTGTGCTACCATTACACCAGCGGAGAAAGTCATATATATAGTTTCAGTTAGTCAGCTTCGCCGCCAACCTCAACATGACCTGCTTCATACTCAGCAATAATCTTATTCTGCAGTTCTGTACGGAACTCAGGGCTTATTGGATGAGCTACATCCTTATACTCACCGTTAGCAGTTTTTCTGCTAGGCATGGCAATAAATAAGCCGCTTTTTCCTTCGATGATCTTAACATTGTGCACCACAAAGCAGTTGTCAAAAGTTACTGTTACATAAGCACGTAACTTACCTTCGTCTTCGACTTTTCGAATACGTAATTCTGTAATTTGCATAAGCCAATTACCTCCAAAACATTTTTTTATAGCAACCGAACAAGAGCACAATTCCAGGACAATTTAAGAAGCTCCAAACAAGCCTCGGCCTGTTGCCTTTTTGTAAAAACCCCGTATAATGTTGAACCCGAACCAGACATGTCGCAGAACTCGGAACCAGCATTTTTTAACGTACTCAACGCTCTTGATAAATCACTGTATACGCCACACAACGCAGGAGTAAACGTATTCATAAAAATCCAGTCAGATGGAGCTTTTTGGTAAACACCTTCAAGCTCCTCAAAGGCAGGATATTTACAACTGTTTTCACACTTTAAAGTTTCATCTACTAAGGAATAAGCTTCTTTAGTAGAGCTGCAGACATCCGGAAAAACCAGCACAAGAAACAAATCCGTGCGTCCCTTAATTATCTTTACTTTTTCACCACGCCCAGAAACAAGAGCACATCCTGTTCCATCCGGCCGGCATTTCATAAAGAAGAAAACATCGCTTCCCGTTTTCTCTGCAATAAACTCAAGCTGACTGTCAGAAAGCTGTATATTACAGATTCTTTCCAACACTCTCACCAATGCTGCTGCATCCGAAGATCCGCCGCCAAGACCGCCGCCCGAAGGAACTCCTTTTTTTAACACAATTTTAACACCCGGCACCTTTGTTCCTGCAACACGGCAGAAGGCATCATATGCTGAAGTTAATGTGTTATTTAGGGGGAGTTTAATTGAACTGCAGTCAACGAAACAGCCTGACTCTTCAAGTACAGAAACTTCCAATTCGTCGAACAACTCAATAGTCTGAAATATACTTTCTATATTGTGATATCCGTCTTCACGAACAGGAAGAACCCTTAGATTAAAATTTACCTTGGCATAAGCCTTTTCAGTAAAAATTTCATCCATCAATTTTACATATTATACTAAAATTCATATTGTTGTCAAACATAACAAAGATTTTATAAAATTATAACAGAATCTTTAAAATTTTTTTAAAAACTAGTTGATAATAATGCTACTTTACTATATCTTCTTTAGTGGATGGGAAATAAAAAAATATCCACCTGAAAAAGCACATACTATGGGGTAACCTATGTTCTCAGAACCAGAACTTGATGAATTTTCGATGTTTCTAGATGACGACTTCGATGACTTTGACGAAGACTTTGATGATGACTTCGGCGATGATGAAGACGATGATCTCGATGATTTTGACAGCGACGAAGACCTTTACTACGATGATGTCTTTAAAGAAGAAGACATAGATGAGCCATACGACGATGTTGAACCAGAAGACGGTTATTTTTCAAACCGTAATGATGACGAAGACGACATCACCTTCATCGACAAATACGACTTATAATGTGTAAGGCGGTCTACAAACTTATTACTTTTCCCTTAAACCAAAGCTTTTCAAGATTATAGAATTCGCGGGCCTGCTCTGACATAAGGTGTACAACAATATTTCCAAGATCAATAAGATTCCAGTCATCTCCATTAGGGCTTCTTCTGTTTGTAGGATGAATTTCCAGATCGTTTGCCTTAATATAATCCTTTATCTGCTTTGAAAGACCCTGCTGCTGTGCGGAACTGGTAACAGTTGCAATAACAAAATAATCTGCCCAGGAATTAAGGCCGCTTATATCAATAAGAGTAACATCCTTACCCTTTCCGTCTTCCATAAGCTTTGCAATTTCAATAGCCTTCTGTTCTGTTGTTTTTTCTACTGTATTTTCTTTAGTTTCCATAGTATTTAATCCTTAATTTATTTTGTCTAATATGAAGCACCTGGAATTACATAAGCACCGTTAAAGTCACGACCAAGAATGATAGTAAAATCAACCATGCTGTCTGTTTGTGCTCCGCCTTCCATATCCGTTGCCTGCTTGATATTAGTACAGCGGATAAGCTCTCCAACCTGTCTTGCAATTGCTTCGTTTCCGATGTGATCAATTATGACTGTTTCTGCATAATCGTTTGAATCGGCATTTACCGCACTCAGAACATCATAGCTTGCATTCTGATACAAGGTAGAAGTACGTCGTGCAAGTCCCTGAGTTGTAGTTCCGTTCTGAATTTCAAGAACGTAAATTCGGTTAGAAATAGTTCCATCCGAAGACATAAGCATATAGGTTGTCTGCTTTACAGCTTCCTTAATAAATTCACCGTTGTTCAAAGGGAACAAAAGCTGTTGAGCTTCACCACCACGAAGTTCAACATTACGAAGCGAACCTGTAATTGTCTGCTTGATTATAGATTCTGTATCAATTTCTGAAATCTCGGAATAGAGGGTTTCTTCCTCGTAATCTGCAAGGTTTGTCTGAATTGATTCAGCAAATTTTTTAAAGTTCTGCTTTTTATTAAAAATCTTATAGTTCTGATCATGAAGACCGGTAAGAAAAGCACCCATAATATTCTGATAACGATCCTGTATTGTTTCTTCGGTTTCTTCTTCATCACGATAGCTTAAGTAAACCGCAATCTTATCTCCATCAAGGTTGATAGCGCCGGAAGGCAAAAGATAACGCTTTCCATCATCCGAAACAACATCAATCGGAGAAGGAATAAATACTCTCATTCCACCAAAAATATCACAAAGCTTTATAAAGTCTTCAAGCTTTACAACAGAAGTATAGGGAACAGTTATACCAAGCATTTTCTGAACTTCGGTTTTGTATGCTTCAATTCCAAGCTCGTTATAAACCTGATCCAGACGGTCTGTTCTTCCAAGAGACTGAAAGATTGCACCTGTATAACCCGGAAGATTAATTGCAGCAGCCTTTTTAGTAGAAGTATCATAAATGATTACATCAGAAAAAAGAACCTTTTCTTCATCATTCTGAACTACAAAAAGAATACGCAGCAGAGTATCGTGTTCCAAAGCTTCTTTTACCTTGTTGGTTTTGAGTGAGTTTACAAAAAACATACTCAATACAAGAATAATAATTACAATGAGAACAATAAAAATAATACCCTTCTGTTCGTTTCTTAGCTTTTTCATTTCTTTCCCTGATAGTATTCTATCATTTTTTTTGTATCCGGGTAAACGTCAAAACCCTTGTTCGTAATATATTCATAGTTTTTCTGAAGGACCGACGCTAACATCTGATCCAGTGGAAGCTTCATAAGATTTTCTCTGTATTCCTTTGTAGATTGAGGACGTCCAGGTTCAATCTTATCTGCAAGAAAAAGAATTTTTCCAAGATCACATATTCCAAGCCTGCAGGAAACATGATTTGCAACAGCCTCAAGAATATCAGGATCTGTTATATCAAACTTTTCCTTCATTATAACAGCTGCAGCCCGACCATGCACAATAGAAGGAGTCTTTTTTTCAAAATCTGTGATTGGATCTCCGTCGCGCGCCGCAGTCTCAAGCATTTTAGCCTTAGGCATATCCTTGCACATATCGTGACCAATACCGGCAAGATATCCCTTGTTTTCATCAAGTCCATAACGGCGACAAAGCTTTGCGCACATTTCGGCAACGCGCACACTGTGATCATAGCGGGAAGGCTTTACATGTGCCTCCGTATAATCTCTTATTCTTTCTGTAACACTATCCCAGTCAAACATTTTATTCCCTGTACAAACCGTTTTTTTCTATATAATCATATACTGCAGATGGAACAAGATACTTAAAGCTTTTTCCTCCGCTGATGCGTCCCCTTATATCTGTAGAAGAAACAGGGAGCATAGGATTTTCAATATAAATATGCGGATAAGCAAAATTATCCTTGTCAAACTGAACGGCAAAATCGCCCTTATAGTCACCTGCAGGTTTGTTTTTATAAGAACTGTCGGAAGCAGGATTCTGGTTACCATAAAGAGCCTTTTCTAAAGCACCAACATCAGGATAGCGGTGAACAATAATCAGATCTGCAAGATCAGATACCTTTTGAGGATTGCGCCACTTATCAAACTCTGCAGCAACCTCATCACCCATTACAAAGGCAAGCTTACCTTCCAGTTTTCCCTCATATTTCTTAGTCAGAAATTCAAGAGTATCAGAAGTGTAAGAAACACCTCCTCTGTCAAACTCACAGGTTTCTGTTTCAAAACGACCGCCCGGAACCGACGCACAAAAAGCCCTTACAAGCTCAAGTCTCTGTTCTGCAGTAACCTTTCCACCGCAAACCTTGTGCGGAGTAATATAGGTTGGTACAAATAAAACTTTATCGTAGCCAAGCTCTGTGATAATAGTATCTGCAAGCATTGCGTGCCCAATATGAAGAGGATTAAAGCTGCCACCAAAAACTGCAATTTTCAAAGCTGCCTCCCTACTCTTCACTTCCCGGGTACTGAATATTTTCGTCGTCATCGTCGGCGCTGCGTCCCTGCATAAAGCTGCTGCCAAATTCTGCAGCCGGTTTTTCTTCACAAAGGTTTCTGCATTCCTGGCGATTTACCAGCTCCATAATCTGATGCTGTGCGTCCTTCATTCCACGGCCCGTATGAACTGAAACAGGAATTACAACAGTATCCGGTTCGGCTGCCCTTATTTTTTCTGCAACTTCTACAGCGTTATCAAAAGCACCTTCTACATCAATCTTGTTGCACAAAACAATACGTGGCTTTTCCATAAGATTGTCAGAATAATTTTTAAGCTCACCACAAAGAGTTTCATAAGCTGTAAGATAATTTGCGTCAGAACAGTCAATCATAAAAATGAGACAGGATGTTCTTGTAATATGTTTAAGGAAGGTGTCTCCAAGTCCAAGACCTTCAGAAGCTCCTTCAATAATTCCAGGAATATCTGCAATAATAATGTCGCTTTCGTCGTCTACACGAAGAACTCCAAGATTTGGAATGATTGTTGTAAACGGATAAGGCGCAATTTTTGGACGTGCGTTTGTAAAGAATGTAAGCAGACTTGATTTACCGGCGTTTGGAAAACCTACAAGACCAACATCTGCCATGATAGAAAGCTCCAGTTTTAAGAAACGGGTTTCACCCTTTTGACCGGGATTAGCATGACGTGGCGCTTGATTAGTCGAAGTTTTAAAATGAACATTACCCCAGCCGCCGTTGCCGCCTTTAAGGAAGGTAAACTGCTCGTCTCCTTTTGCAGAAGAAAAATCATAAATTACTTCATCGGTTTCGGCATCGCGGATTGTTGTTCCAGGAGGAACAGCAATTACACAATCTTCTCCATCGGCACCAAAGCGGTTCCAGCCCTGTCCGTCGCCACCATTTTTTGCCTTAAAGCAAACTCTGTGACGAAGATTTGCAAGAGTACGAAGATTACGTTTTACTTTAAAAATAATGTCGCCGCCCTTTCCGCCGTCACCACCGTTAGGGCCACCATGAGGAACATACTTTTCGCGCCTGAATGCAACACAGCCATTACCGCCGTTGCCGGAACGAACTTCTATTGTAGCTTCATCAGCAAAACCTATCATACTGCACCACCAAAAAAAATGCCCGGCACTTTTATTTACCGGGCATCTGTATTCGGTAAGAACCGAACTTATTTTGCAGCTTCTACAGAAACAATTTTGTGATTGTTTCTTTCACCAAAAACTACTTTTCCGTCTACTGTAGCAAAAAGGCTGTCATCACCGGCCTTCATAACATTTGCTCCAGGATAGAATTTTGTTCCACGCTGCTTTACAATAATTGAACCTGCTGTTACAGATTCACCGGCATATCTTTTTACGCCCAAACTCTTAGGATTCGGATCGCGTCCGTTTTTTGCACCAGATCCACCACGTGTTCTTCCCATAGTAATCTCCTTTTATTATGCGAGGGTGATAGACTCAACACGTACCTTTGTGTACTGCTGTCTATGACCAATCAAGCGATGATAGTCTTTCTTTGACTTGTATTTGAAAACCAAAACTTTCTTATCACGGAAAGAATCTTCTACAACTACAGTTACCTTTGCACCCTGTACATAAGGAGTACCTACACTGATTTTGTCACCGTCGCTTACCAAAAGAACGGTATCAATGTCAATCTTTGTACCTTTTTCAGCATCAAGCTTATCTACTGTAAGGACAACATCTTTTTCTGCTTTGTACTGCTTGCCCTTAAATTCAATAGTTGCGTACATAACATACCTCTATTAAAATGTTTTACAATCGCCCGGTGCAGTGGAATAAGGAAACAGAATCCAACCTGCAAAAGACTGGTAATTCAGACCGGCCAGCCAGCGTAAAACGGGGATTAAACACCACTTGTCCCAAAGTCTAAATACGTATCAAATATAATAATGAAAAACGCGGTTTTGTGCAATAGGTTGCCACACGGATTGGGAACGGCTACGCCGTTTCTGTGTAAAAAAGGTCCTCGTCATATAAACCGAAAAATACAAAATTTTTTGGATTTTTCAAAAATCTTCAAAATTTACTTCCTCTTTTAACAATTTTTTTTGTTAACTAAGGTAGGGAAAATTTAATTTTCCAAGGAGACTTTATGCAAAACTATTCTTATAATCCAAAACCCATTGAAGAATTAACCTTCACTGATGATGGTATGTTTCAGGCGGTTTTACATGAACCAGATATCTGTGCCGAACTTGTAGAGCGGCTTCTGCATGTTCAGGTTGGACATGTAGAATACCCAGAAATCGAAAAACAGATAGCACCGTACTATACAACCAAAGGCGTACGACTTGATGTGTATCTAAAGGATTCTGATAAAATCATTGATATAGAAATGCAGTCATATCCGCAGGAAGCTTTGGGAAAACGCACACGCTATTACAACAGTCTTGTAGACATTGACTGTCTTATGAAAGGTCAGGATTATTCAGAACTAAAAGATTGTTATATTCTTTTTATCTGCAAGAATGATCCTTTCAAAAATGAAAACAACAAGCCGTTTGGAATGCCATGTTACACTTTTGAGAACACCTGTAAAGAAAATCCTCTTGTAAATTTAAATGACAAAAGCGTTAAAGTGATTTATAATTCAAGTGCGTATGAGCATGAAAAAGATGAAAGAATAAAAAGATTTCTAAAATATGTTTGTACAAATGAGCCTGGAGAAGATGACTTTAACAAGCATCTTTCTGCCACAATTGAAAAGATAAAAGAGAATGAAAAATTCAGGAGTGATTACGCCGCTATGAATTTACATGACAGAGATATTACCAGAATGGCTAAACGCGAAGGCATTGAAGAAGGTGCACACAACAAAGCTGTTGAAGCTGCAATAAATGCCCTTAAAATGGAGCTTTCGCCGGAACAAGTTTCGCAAATAACAAATCTTCCATTAAGTGAAGTTATAAAACTTAAAGAAGAATTATTTGTAAAAGCATGATTCTGGATTTTTCATAAAAAAACTGGCACCCGAAGATGCCAGTTTTATTATAATCAATAATTATCAAAGATCATAAATTAGTTTCCTACATTCGAAGTCCCAATCGGAATTTGTCTATCTGAATTGCTATATGTACTTGATGGTTCACAATTTTCAATTTTTATTGATCCATTTTGAATCAATAACATATATTGATTTCCCTGATGACAAATAATTCCACTAAAAGGTGTACCCGAACCAGGGCGGTTGGTAAATGTTATATTACCTGATAAATTTAACTTTCCACCTTTTTGAATTTCAAATCCAGTTGTTGCAAAACAAACCATTGTTGGGTCATTTGCATCTGAAGAACCTTGAATTGTAAGAATACCACCATTTTTAATATATATACGATTTGATCCAGCATAGAGATAAGGAATATTCTGTTTTGACCAAGACGCAGTAATTTTTATCTCGTTTGAATTAATAAATACAAGATTATATTCATTCTTTTCTTCATCTGTTGTTCCAAAAGTATTAGAATTATCAAGAGTAAAGAATGAAGGAATAGCCAAAGGCCATTTATTATTCTTAAATACGCTATTTGTTACACAGTTAGTTTCTGAATTATATGTAACTTCCTTAGTATATCGTAAAGCAGCACGAGCATCACTTGGTGTTGCTGCATGTGTTCCATCGCAATATCGGAATTCACACTTGTCTACTCTAGCTTTTCCTGTACTATCTGAAACGGCCAAAGTACTACATTCTTCCTTTCCACCATAATAGAATTTACAAGAAGTAAATTTTCCAGTTCCACCTTTAATGGTTATCTGCTTCCAGTCACCCATTGCAGGATTAGCATCAGGAGCAGCATTAATTTTTCTTCCGTCAGGATCTTTGTAAGAAGTAAATTTTGCTCCAGTTGCAGTGATGGCACCATTTACACCTACATAGAACATTCCATTAGGACCAAATTTAACAATTGCACCTTCGGTAATAGTAAGATGTCCACCATTTTTAATATCAACTTCGCTATTAATATAATAAGTTAAAGGATTGCCTGATGAATCTTTTCCATCCCAAGTTATAGCGGTTGTAATGTCCTCGGTAATTTCATCATCAGCAGATGTGTTTTTGTTTTTACTGGAGTTGTTATCCGTTGGTTTAGAACAAGCTGTAAAACCCAATGTAATTAATGCAGCAAGAGCTGCAAACTTAATCAGTGTTTTTTTTCATTTTCTTTCTCCTATAAACAATGATGTTAATGATTGAGTTATTTCTCTGCATTCGTAATAACAGGCATTTCTTCTATGCAATTCTTCCCGCGATGCAGTGTATGATTCACAACTTTGCCGTCTTTCCATTCAAAGTCAATTGTCCAGCCGCCTTTAATGGCTATTCCTTGAACGTAGCCGGACTGCCATGAAGGTTCATCAGGAAGGGCCGGAAGAAGTTTTACATGAACATTTCCCTGGTCGTCAAATTCGCTTTGAACCAGCATGCGGATAACTGCGGCAAGAGAGCCAAAGTTTCCATCAATCTGGAAAGGCGGATGATTGTCTAAAAGGTTTGGCAAGGTTGAATGGGTCAGAAGCTTTGTAAGTGCTTCCAGTGCTTCGTTACCCTGCTCCAGCTGGGCTCTGAAGTTTATTATCCAGGACTGGCTCCAGCCTGTGTGACCGCCGCCATTTTTCAGACGTTTTTCCAGAGTTTTTTTGCAGGCCTGGGCAAGTTCCGGAGTTTTTTCTACAGTGATTGTATGGCCCGGATAAAGACCGTACAAATGGCTTATGTGGCGGTGCCCCGGTTCAACCTCTTCTACTTCGCGGTTCCATTCCATGAGAGAGCCATCGGAATTAAGAGTCGACTTTTTAAGATGGGCAAGGATGTATTCAAAGGAAGTGTAATCTGATTGAGGGTATGACTTTCCAAAAGCCCGCGCCTTCAAACATCCCTTCAAAAGATGTTCCAGAATCATAT